>JAYUPP010000032.1:0-14902 GCA_043760045.1 Betaproteobacteria bacterium | reverse complement strand
CGTGCGGTGACGGCCGTGGGCTGGGTGGCCAGGCGTGCCGCTGCGCGGGCTTCAGCGAGGGCCTTCGTAGCGGTCATCGGATTGGTTTCAGTAGCCATGAATCGCGCTCCATTGGGTTTGCAAGTTCTCCTGGTGTGCGCCGATCTCCGTGGCGATCAGCGTCAAATCACCTGCTGAAAAGCCATAGTTCTAGCGCAGTTCGAGTGGCCCTTGCGTGCCATTCAGTTTGAACCCCGATTCACACCCTTTCCCCATCACATGCACGTGTGGCGGGCGGTGGTCGTTGGGGTAAATCACTATGCGCAGTCCGTGAAAGCGGTGAATAGTTTGCACGTTATCACCAACCGAAACGCTTGGGTTATTTGAGGCAGAAAATTGATGGGCGGCGCAGGCTGGTGAACGGCAGAATGACCTTTCGGTATTCGTTTTCCTTGAAGGCGCCGCGCAGCAGCTCGGCGTTTTTCCAGATCAGCTCAGCGAGTTTGGCCATGCGGGCGTCTGTAGGTGCTTGTTGTGGGCGGCGCGTGCTGCGCGCATTGCATCATCTTTCAAGAGATGCACCCGCCGGCTTGCGCTGCCTACGCACGAATGCAGGCCCATTCGCGCGGCGCAACGGCGCAATGGCCTGACGGCCGGCGTCTCGCGCACGCAGCAGTGTTGTTGATCAACGCACCACCCGGGCGCGAGTTTTCGGCCCGCCCATGCCGGGTGTCTCGGCGGCGCACTGTTTCGACACGCGCCGCCATGCAAACGTTTACCCGGTTGTGAAATTTATAATAGTTATTACATGCTTTGTAGCGTATGCTTCACCAAATGTTCTCGATCTTGGTGCTCACCCTGCCCACGCAACCCAACGCCGTGCGCCTGCGTGTGTGGCGGGGGTTGAAGGCGCTGGGCTGCGCAGCGCTGCGCGACGGCGCCTACCTGCTGCCGTCAGAACACGGCGCTTTGTTTGAACCGCTGGCGGCCGAGGTGCGCGAACACGGCGGCACCGCGCTGGTGCTGGCGCTGGCACCCGCCAACAGCGCGCAGCGTGCCGAATTGCTGCTGCTGTTCGACCGCAGCGAAACCTATGCGCAGTGGCGCAACGGCGCGCTGCAGCTGCAGGCCGAACTGCCGACGCTGGGCGAAACCGAGGCCCGCCGCCGCTGGCGTGCGGCCTCGGCGGCGCTGCACGACCTGCAGCGCATCGACTACTACCCCGGCCCTGCAGCCACGCATGCACAGGTCGAACACGAAGCACTGCGGCAGGTGCTGGACGCGCAGTTTTCCCAAGATGAACCACGCGCGCTGCAGGAACACGGCATCACGCAGCTGGACAGCCGCAAGTTCCAGGGCAAACGCTGGGCCACGCGCGCCCGGCCGTGGGTGGACCGCCTGGCCAGCGCCTGGCTGATACGCCGCTTCATCGACAACGAGGCCCGTTTTCTGTGGCTGGCCGACCCCGCCGGCGCCACCGCCAAGCCGACCCCGGCGCCGCGTGGTGTGCTGGGCTTCGACTACGACGGCGCCCGTTTCACACACGTCGGCCACAGGGTCACTTTTGAAGTCTTGCTGGCCAGCTTCGGCCTGCACGCCAACCCCCAGCTGCAGCGCCTGGCCGCCACCGTGCACTACCTCGACGCCGGTGGCATACCCGCCGCCGACGCCGCCGGGCTGGAAAGTGTGCTGGCCGGCCTGCAGGAACTGCATGCCGACGACGATGGGCTGCTGGCCGCCGCCGCCGCCGTGTTTGACGCGCTGTACGCCGCGCCGCCAGGGCCCGCGCGCGATGCACCATGACCGTGGCCCGTTTTTGCCGCTGCAGCCGGTGTGCGCAGCGCTTGATCGCCGATGCGGTGCGCGCCTGTCAGGACATCACCGTGGCCGCTGAACAAACGCCAACTTCGGCGCCCACCACCACGGCAGCAGCAGCAGCAGCAGCAGCAGCAGCAGCAGCAGCAGCAGCAGCAGCAGCAGCAGCAGCAGCAGCAGCGGCAGCAGCAGCAGCAGCAGCAGCGGCGGCATCCGCCCCGGCAGCGCAGGCCGCGCAGGCGCCTGCAGCCGTCACTTTCACCGAGGCTTTTTGCTTCTGGCTGAAGCTGGGTTTCATCAGCTTCGGCGGCCCGGCAGGGCAGATTGCCATCATGCACACCGAGCTGGTGGAACGCCGGCGCTGGATCAGCGAAAAGCGTTTCCTGCACGCGCTGAACTACTGCATGCTGCTGCCGGGCCCTGAAGCACAGCAACTGGCCACCTACATCGGCTGGCTGATGCACCGCAGTTGGGGCGGCATCGTGGCCGGCGCGCTGTTTGTGCTGCCGTCGCTCTTCATCCTGGTGGCGCTGTCGTGGATTTATCTGCGCTTTGGCAGCCTGCCGCTGGTGGCTGGCATCTTCTACGGCCTGAAACCGGCCGTCACCGCGCTGGTGCTGCACGCGGCGCACCGCATCGGCACGCGGGCGCTCAAGAACCGCTGGATGTGGGGCATTGCGGCAGCGTCGTTCATCGCCATTTTTGCGTTAGACACGCCCTTTCCGGCCATCGTCCTGGCCGCTGCGTTGACAGGTTATGCAGGTGCCCAACGCTGGCCGCAGGTTTTTGCACTGGGGGGTGACCACGGCAGCGCGCAGCAGCACTACGGCGCAGCGCTGATCGACGACCACACACCCACGCCGCCACACGCACGCTTCTCGCGCCGCCACCTGGCGCGTGTGCTGCTGGGGGGCGTGGGCCTGTGGCTGCTGGTTATGGCCGGCCTGCTGGCCAGCCACGGCTGGCAAGGCACGTTGACGCAGATGGCGTGGTTTTTCACCAAGGCCGCGCTGCTGACTTTTGGCGGCGCTTATGCCGTGCTGCCCTACGTTTACCAGGGCGCCGTGGACACCCACCAGTGGCTGAGCGGCCCGCAGATGATCGACGGCCTGGCATTGGGCGAAACCACACCTGGCCCGCTGATCATGGTGGTGGCTTTTGTCGGCTTTGTCGGCGGCTGGTTGAAGCAGGTGCTGGGGCCCGACGCGCTGTTCATGGGCGGCGCTGTGGCGGCCTGCGTGGTGACGTTTTTCACTTTCCTGCCGTCGTTTGTTTTCATCCTGGCCGGGGGCCCGCTGGTGGAAGCCACACACGGCAAGCTGGGCTACACGGCGCCGCTGTCGGCCATCACCGCCGCGGTTGTGGGTGTGATCCTGAACCTGGCGCTGTTCTTCGCTTATCACGTGCTGTGGCCGCAGGGTTTTGGTGGCCGTTTTGATGTCGGGTCGGCGCTGGTTGCGGTGGCCGCAGCCGTGGCGCTGTTCCGGTTCAAGGTGGGTGTACTGCCGCTGCTGGCAGCCTGCGCCGCCGTCGGGCTGGCGCTGAAAACCCTGCTGCCTGTGTAGCCGCAGCCCGGCCGCATTCGTCAGAAGGAATGAACATGAACACCCGCCCGCAAACCCTGCCCTTTGACCGCGCCGCCCTGCAGCAACTGGGCCTGGACAGCGTGGGCGGTGACGGCCAGAAAATGGCACCGCCGATGAAACTGGCGCTGGACGCCAACTTCGGCAGTGTGCAGCGTTGGCGCGGTGAGTTTGTGGCCTTGGGCCCGGGTCCCGGCTCAGCTTCCGGTACCCGCTCAGGCTTGAACCCAGGCTGGCCGCTGCTGGTGTTCAAGCCACATGACGGCACGCTCGTCAACCAGTGGGCGGCAGACCACACACACGTGCCGCCGGATGCGGTGCCCATCCTGGCGCTGGACTTGCATGCACCGGCCATGCGCCCGCTCTTCAGCGCAGCAGCCGACGCCTTCCTGGCCCACATTCACTGGGCCGCCGTTTATGACCGCTACCAGCACGCGGTGCATGCCGCCAGCGAAACCTGCGGCAGCACGGCCGATGCCCTGGTTGCTGAACGGGCCGGCACGGTGCTGCTGGATGTGCGCCGTGCCGGCGTTTTTGAACAGGCCGCCACGCTGATACCGGGCGCGCGCTGGTGCGACCCGGCAGCCGTGGCGTTATGGGCTGCCGAGCTGCCGGCGGACCGCCGTGTGGTGGTGTACTGCGTGTATGGCCATGAGGTAGGCCGCGCCACCGCCCTGCGCCTGCGCGCCGCCGGTGTGCAGGCGCGTTACCTTGAAGGTGGCATCGACGGCTGGCAGGCGGCGGGGCGGCCGCTGCAAGCCAAAGCCCACGCAGGGTGACCGCAACCCTGGCCAAAAGTCCACATTCTTAGGGATGGACATGCACTGCGCGTCATCGCACATTGCCTGCCCGCTGCGCGCCGGCCTGTTGTCGGTGCTGTGCGCCATCACAAGGAACTGTCATGCCAAAGTCCCCCAGCTCGCAACTTCGTGCAGCGGCCCTGGTTATCAGCGTCGCGGCAGCAGGTGCGGCCCATGCCGCCCCCATCACCACTTTTTACGGCACGGGTGTTGACGCTGCGGGCAACCTGCTGGCCGCCGGCGCGGTGGACAGCCACTACAGCGTGGCGCCGGGCGGCAGCACCTTTGCCATCGGCCCAGCCGGCTTGGCCGGCAGCTGGGTGGGCAACAGCGCCACCTCGCAATGGATTTCAGCCACCGCCAACACGCTGGCCGGCGGCGGGCCTTTTGTCTACAGCACCACCTTCAGTCTGGCCGGGCTGGACGCAAGCAGCGCGCTGCTGAGCCTGGATGTAGCGGCCGACAACCGGGCGGCGGTGCAGCTCAACGGCAACCCGGTGGGCGTGGTGATCTTTCCGGGCTGGACGGCTTACACCGCACTGTCCATCAACTCGGGTTTCGTGGCCGGCCTCAACACGCTGAGTTTTGCCGTACCGAACAACGACACCTCAGCCAACGACGGCCCCACCGGGCTGCAGGTGCTGGTGCGTTCGGCCACCGCCAACGCCATTCCTGAACCCGCCGGCTGGGCCCTGGTGGGGCTGGCGCTGCTGCTGCTGCGCAGCGCCCGGCACCCGGCCGTGGGTTGACTGGGGCTGGGCTGACGCCCGACCGGCAGCCGCGCCAGCGCAGCCGGTTGCCAGTCATCAACCCGTGAGGGCCGTGCTCCCGCGTCTCCTGGCGGTGGTGTACACCCCTGCAGACCCGGGCAATCCGCAGGCGCCCATCCCGGTAAAGATCCGGGCGGTTGCGTCGTCGCTCTGGGCCTTGCAAAAATTTGGTGAAGCCTTCTGGGTCAAGACCTTCAAGACCCCTGTCGGGCACAAGGTCGAACTGAACGACCTGCTGCGCCACAACGCCGACGTTGAGGCGGCCACGGTTGACGTGGAGTGGGACGTTTTTCAGGCCTGTCTCGGCTCCCCGGGCGCCAACGACAAAGCGGTGATACGCCGCCATGAGGCCTACCAGTACACGGGGCTATTCCATCCAGACCGTGAAGGTGAGGTGATATGCGACGGCGCGGGCCAAATGGGCCGCGCCTGCGACAACCCGATGTTCGGCATCAATGACGTGGGCAATTTCATGGTCGCGCCGATTGCGGCCTTCAATGCGGTGCAGACGGTGCCCGAACCTCGCAGTGGCGCACTGCTACTGGTCGGCCTGGCCGGGGTGGCCGGGGTGGCGGTTGTTGTGGTGCAGCGGCGCTGGTGGGCCGACGCAGCGGGCGATTCAGGGCCGGGCCCGTGTGCTCGCCGCCAGCTGCTGCCGCGTGTCAGGCATGGGCTGTAACGTGCGTGGTCAATTAGCCTGGTTGGTGCATGAATTCCACACCCTTCGGTTTCTGGGCGCGCGGTTGGACGAAGCCGTGCAGGTCTCTTGTTAGCAGCATCGTGGTTTGCCGATGCTCTTTGCCAATGCAGCAAGCTTGGCGTTGCTTGCCACGCGCTGCATCTGAAAGTACACCGCGCACTGAATTTCTGTTCAGGCGGCTTTGGGCCCCGAGGACGCTGCGCCAGCGCTTTGTCAACGCGCAAGGTCAGCGCGCAAGGTCAACGCGCAAGGGATTGCGCTCAACCCTGAACGAGTCTAGATTGGGCAGTGCACCGTGCAAGAGGGGTACGGGCTATCTGATGGGGGCAGAGGCCCCAATCGGTTACCGCAACGGCTCCTTAGCCGGAGAATCACTTGGCGTCAGTATTCATCAGCTACAGGCGCAGCGACGTACCGCATGCAGCGGCAAGGCTGCATGAGCACCTGGCCCGTCGCTTTGGCGACGGGGTGGTGTTTCGTGACCATGAAGACATCCCTTTGGGCAGTGACTTTGCGCGCGCGATTTTTGAAAGTGTGAGTCACTGTGACTGCCTGTTGGCCGTTATAGGCCCAGGCTGGCATGACGCGCGAAATGCCCAAACGCAACAGCGGCGCCTGGATGACGCACAAGACTTTGTGCGCGCCGAAATTGAAGAGGCGCTGCGTTTGCACAAGCGCGTGCTGCCGGTGTTGCTGCAGGGCGCCAGCATGCCCAGCCCAGCGCAGCTGCCGCCGACGTTGTCCAAACTCTCGCTGCTGAACGCTTTGGAAGTGCGTGATGGCAGCTTCGACGACGACTTCAAACGCCTCTTGACCTGGGTAGAGGCCAGCGGTCCCTCTTCGTGGGTCCGCCGTTTGGTGCGCCTGGCGCGCGGTATTGCAGACTGGAGCATCTTGCACCCGCTGTGGACAACGGGCGGGTTGGCTTTTTCTGGCCTCACGATGGCCCTGTTGATGCACTTTGTGCTGTTGCCCGCTGCCCCCGCAGCCACGCTACCGGCTGGCCATGTGTCGGCCGAGCAGGTGCGCGATGAGTTGACTGAGCGCCTACAGTCGCTGCACGAACAGATGAAACAACCGTCCGCGCCCCCCGGCTTGGCCCACGAGGTGCGGCTGATACAAGATTGGCTGGCGCAGCCCGATGTGGTGGCAAAGCGGCGCAACAGCCAACACGACGCCATGCTGGTTTGGAGCCAGGGTCGGGCAGCAGGCGCTGCGGCGGGTGCGTCTGCCCAGCCTTATGACGCGGGTGTTTTACCGCCGTCAAAAAACCCGGTGGCTGAAGCCCAAAGCGAATATCTGCTGGGCACGCAAGCCTACGAGGGTTTGCATCTGGCAACGGCGCTCGGCCACTTTCGCGCCGCCCGGCAGTACGACCCCCAACATCTGCCCAGCTTGGCTGCAGCACTGCAAATACATGTGGACTTGGCGCAACCCGCGCAGGCTGTGGCTGAATACATGCAGGCCAAAACCAGCGGCGCACCACTGACTGATGGCGACACCCGGGTGTTGGCCGACATCGGCAACAACATGGGCATTGCCTACCGGCAACTGAACAGGCCGGGTGACGCTGAACGCTTTTATAAAAGTGCGTTGGTGCACTTGGACACACGGCCTAACGGTGAAGCTGAAGATGCAAAAAAAGCGAGGCTGCAGGCGCGCACGATGGTGGCCAGTAATTACGGCGCGCTGTTAACCCACATGGGCGAGCAACAAAGGGCGGTTGAACTTTTGAGCGTAAACCTGCAACTGCAAATTGAGGTCTTGGGCGCCGGCCATCTGGATTTGGCGCAAACACACCTGGCCCTGGCGCGCGCGCTGCAGCGCGCCGGATCAGTGCAAACCCCGCCTGCACCAGAGGCACTGGCCCACATTCAGCGCAGCCTTGAACTGCGCCACGCCGCGCTGCCTAAAGAGCACCCGTTGATAGGCCAGGCCCTCAATGACTCGGCCCGTTGGCATGCCCTGGCGGCCACCTACGCCACAAAACAGAACGACACCGCCCTGTCAGCCCGTCACTGGGCCCTTGCTGAAAGCGCGTATTTAAAAGCGCGTGAGGCTTATGTGAAGGGCAAAAATCGTCTTCAGACCTCGCACCCTAACGTGATAGCGGTGGACAACAACCTGGCAGATGCCTACCGCATGCAAGGCAAGTACGCCCTCGCGTCAGCACTATACGAGTTGGTGATGGTCGAGTTGCTGAATAACTACCCGCACGAAAGCCTGATCGTGGGCCAGGTGAAGTTCAACATCGGTTTGCTGCACTTTGATCAAGAGCAGTTTGAACGTGCGTTGCCGTTTTTGCAGGAAGGCCAAAGGTCCAGGCAAAAAGCCCATCCCGATGCGACCGACTTAACCACCCGTGGCATGGCGGAGGTGGTGGTGGCTTGTTTGCGCAGCCTAAAACGTGACCTTGAAGCTGAAAGGCTGCAGCAAACTCTGGCGCAGGCGCCAGCGCCAAGTACGGCCTCGAAATGAATCCAGCCAAACACGCTGCGATAAACCTTTTGGAAGGATCTGCGTCGTGAAACAAGGGTGTTGGTTTGAAGCTTTCCTTCGCTGGGGGCGCGGGCCAGGCATGCCATGCGTTGTGCTGTGGCTCGCATCGGGGCTCGCTCCGTTTTCGGCGGTAGCCCAAAATGCGCTTTCCGATGCCGGCTGCTTGGCTATGGGTTGCCACGGCAGCGGTGGTGATGTCGTAACGCAACGGCGACAAATTTTTAACGGTGCTGGAAGCATCAGTATGGTTTCGAACGCCTACCCTCCCTTCTATTCACTCGGTATGGGTAATAGACCCTCAGACGCTGCTCTGGTGAACATAGTCGCCGAGCTCCAGGCCCTGATGACTGAAATGAGCGCAGTGTCCGTGCCTTTCAACAGTGCCGGGGTTGCAATCAATCTTACCAACGATCAGCTTTTTCTAGGCACCGCTGCCTCGGGTCTGAACAGCGTGGTACCTGTTGCTGTACCCTCAAAAGGCACGGTGACGTTTTCAGTTTCTAACAACGTGGCTACTGCCACCTACATTCCCGCACCTGGCCAAACCGACGATGACCACTTCACATTCAAGGCGAAAAACGGCACCCTGGAAACCAGCGCGCGCAGAGTCAAGTTGAACATCGCCGCGCCGGCTGACCCCGTCGTGCCGAGCTTCACAGTGAACAACATCGCGGCCGATAGCGCTGGCATCAACATCGAAGCCACCATCAGGGGCGGCTACGCAAATATCGTTACGCTGCCGAGCAACAGAAGCACCGGGCTAAAAATCGATGGTCAGTTCCGCGGCCAAGACCTGGGGCAAGGCCGAGTCACCATTTTGTCTATACCGCCCGACGGCATTGGCAACGTGACCTTTCGTTATGTGCCGGCTGTTGGCGGTTTTGGCCAAGACAGTTTCAGCTACAGCGTAAAGGCCAATGTGGCGGGTGCCGTGGTCGTCACCGGCACCATCACGCTGAACGTGCCCGCTGTGGCCGCCAGCAGCGCACAAGCCACGCTGGACGTGCCAGTCAACACCACGGGCCGTGTTGACCTGGCGCCCCGCATGGCCGGCTCTGGGTTGACCGGGGCGCGCATCGTCAGTTCACCCCGCCACGGCAAAGCCAGCATGAACGGGTTTGTGCTGAGCTACACACCCAGGCCCGACTACTTTGGGTCCGATGAAATTCAGGTCGCCGCTTTTGGCTTTTTGGGTGAATCGGCACCGTCCCGTGTGCTCGTCACGGTGACGGGCAGGGCTGACCCGCGCCACAACGTGCAAGTGCAAGGCCTGCTGGCGGCGCAGGTGGGCAGCGCCTGGCGTTTTGCCGATGCACAGATGGACAACATCAACCGCCGGCTGGATGTGCTGCGGCGCGCGGCGCCTGTGGTGCCCAAGCCAGCGCGCGCTTCTGCGCCGGGCGCGCACCCCAGCGTGGCCACAGCGGGTGACGCGCAGCTGCCAGACTGGTCGGCCGCAGAGCCTTCACAGGGCTGGCAGGCTGACACCAACCGTGACACCAACCCTGCGGCGCCCGGCAGCCCGGTGCAGGTGCAGGCCTGGCTGCCTGCGGCCATTCGCTTGGCCCAGACGGGGCAGCTGCCGGTGGCCGGCTTGGTGCCGCAGTCGCTGTCATCGGGTGCAGAGTCCAGTTCAGGGTTGATGGTGTGGGCTGATGGTGCTGTCAGTCTGGGACGCGACCCTGCAGGTGGTGGTGGGCCGCTGGCACGTTTCCGCTCCGACGGGGTTACGTTGGGTGTGGACCGGCGTTGGGGTGCACATGGGCTGGCGGGTGTGGCCGTGGGCTGGGGCCAAGAACGCAGCCATTGGGGCGACCAGGGCAGCACGATGCAGGCCCGTGCTACATCCGTTGCTGCCTATGCGCAGTGGCGCGGCGCAGACCCCTGGGTGCTGGACGCGCAGGGCGGGCACAGCCAGCTGAACAGCGACGCGCGGCGCTGGAGCGAAGGCGCGCAGGCGCTGGCTTCAGTTCGGCGCGCAGCTGCCATGAACTTTGCTTCGATGCAGATCAGCCGTGAGCTGCAAGGCGACATCCTGCAGGGGTCGCCCTACGCACGCTTGCAGTGGGCGCGTGTGCGTTGGGACGATGCAAGCGAAAGCGCGGTGGGCCCACACGCGTTGACCTACCTGAGCCAGGCCAGTTGGCGGCGGCAAGTTGCCTGGGGCCTGCGCTTGAACAGTCGGCATGAATCCATCAACGGACTGTTTACACCCTATCTGCGCATCGAAGCGCGGCACGGCAGCCCAGGCAGTGACGCCAGCAGCCTGCGCTACGCAGACCAGTCAGCCGCGTCGCTTTACAGCCTGACCGATACAAAAGACAACGCCAAGGCCTTGAATGCCGCCTTGGGCTTTGACTACATGGGCCACAGTGGCCTGAACCTGGGGCTGGAGCTGGCACAACTGCGTGCTGCCGGCGGGCTGACGCAACAGACCTGGCGTTTGCAGCTTTCGCAGCTGCTGGACGGCAAGCCGCAGCGCGGCAGCGCGGTTGAACGCCCGGCAAAAGCAAAAAACATTTCGGTTCAACTCAGCGCGCTGGACGACCGCAACGTTTCGCGTGGGCGCGACGCCGCAGACCGTGTGGCCGACCAAGGCTGGTTGCTGAACCTGGTGCGTGAAAAAACCTTCGACAGCGGGGGCCGCCTGTTGAAGATGGTCTATTGGGGCGGCGGTGTTGAAAGCTGGGCCCGCACCACACGTTTGTCGCGCGCTGTGGCCAAACTGGGTGGCGAATTGAGGTTCCGCAATTCAGGTGCTTTTGACGAAGCAACCTATGCCGTGTTTGGCCAAGTGGCCGGTGAAGAATATGTGTCGGCGCTGCGCGACGGCTGGCGCGCCGAGCTGGGTGCCAGTGTTCTAAAGCCACTAACCGACCGCCTAACGGGTCAAATACGGGGCTCTTTAAACAGGCGCGACGCACGCAGCCAAGTTTTCAGTGGCAGCGACCACGCGCTGTCTTTGTCGCTGGACTATCTGCTCGACACACGCCACCTGCTCTATGCCTCGCTGGAATGGCGGCGTGGTGACGAGGTCTCATCAGGCCGGCCGGCGCTGGACCAACTGGATGCAGCGCAGGTGCTGGTGGCAGACGATGCCTACACCGCGCAGTCATTCACCAGCTACCGGCTCGACGCCAGCACCAAGGCCTTGGTACTGGGGTGGAACGTTCGCCTCACCGACGAGCATTCATTTGACTTGTCGTGGACCTTTGCGCAGTCGCGGGGCTTGCTGGATGTCAGCTCGGCGATGGCGGCGCGCAGCAACCGTTACACCACCCAGCAGCTGAGAGCGTCGGTACTGATGCGTTACTGATGCGTTACTGAGATGCTAGTGCGAAGCTAATAAAGCGCTAATGAGGCGCTAACAAGGCGCTGTGTCTATCAGTCCCTTTCACAGGATTTGATCATGTACGATTTTGATCGCCGCACATCAGCGCCAACAGCCCAGTCTGGGCGCAAGGCGCAGCGAGCCCCGTTGCTGTGGCCGTTGCTGTGGCCGTTGCTGCCGCTGTTGATGCTGGCGACTTTGGCCGCACCGCTTCAAGGCTGCGGCGGCGGCAGGGACGCTGCGCCCGACGTGCAAGCCACCGATGCACCCCTATCGCAGCCCACCGGAGCCGACGCATTTTTGCTCTTTGTGAACCCACAGAATCAAGGTGCGCTGGGCTCACCCGCAGTCGATTCTTTGCTTTACGCGCAGGCTTATTACCTGGCCATAGACCCGAACCGGGCGCGCGATACGCTGCAGAAATGGAAAACTGCCAATCGCTTTGACCAGCCTTTTGGGCCCGGCGAAGGGCAGGAGACCGTGGTCTTTGGCGACCAGCGCGACTTGGGCTACGGCCGGCGCATGACCGCGCGCTTCAATGGTCAGCAGCATGTGGCCGTTCTGGTCGAAAACTATCAAGCCAACCCTGGCGCAAGCTATGGCTACACGCCGTTGAATGTGCAGGCCGCTGTGGCTGGCAACGAACGCTGGCGTGTCGCCTACAACGCCATTGAATACAGCGTGACGCCCGGGGGCACGGTGCCGTTTGCCAAGTTCTTCAGTTTTGATGCCAAGACCGGGGCACAACTGCTGCAGCAAGATTTGGACGGCCGTGGCAACAAGGCCTTGCCAGGTGCCTGTTTGAACTGCCATGGTGGCCGCGCCGACGCCCTGGTGCGCAGCACCAACGCCGGTGCATTTCAAATGCGGGTTGCCGGTGATGCAGCGTCCCGGGCACACGGCGACGTGCAGGGCAAGTTGCACGCCCTTGAGGTTGAAAGTTTTGACTTTGCCCAGCTCGCCGGTTTTACCCGAGCTGAACAAGAAGCCAAACTCAAACGCATCAACCAGTGGGTTTTGTGCACCTACCCATTGCCGGCCGTGCACAGAGCCGCCGGTCTGCCTGAAGACAGCTGCCGGCGCACCGCCGAAACGTACGAATGGCAAGGCGGCGCCGATGCCGTCGTCAAGCGGGCTTATGGCGGCGCCGGGTTGCCCGCTGCACGGTACAGCGAGGCGCCAGCGCCCACAGACTGGGTCAGTGGTGGCCATGCCAGCCTTTACACCGAAGTCGTAGCGCCATCGTGCAGAGGTTGTCATTTGCTCAGGGGCTCGGGCAACCAATCAGAGGTCGATTTTTCTACCCTCAGTTCCTTCAAATCCTATGCGCAGCGCATCGGCGACCATGTGTTTAACCGGGGCGATATGCCGGCCTCCAAACTGGTGTACGACAACTTTGTGAAAGCGCCGACGGCACGCCAGGTTCTTGCCCAAGCATTGGAGAGTTGGGGCGTGCGGGCCACCGATGCTGCGGGGCGTGTACTTGAGCCAGGCCGGCCACTGGCCGACCCTGGCCCAGACCGGGTGGTGCTGGTCGGTTATACGGTTCAACTCAGCGCTAAAGCCAGCCGTTTTGCGAGCCGCTACGCCTGGCGTTTGCTTTCCAGCCCTGGGCCCGGTCCGGGTGCGGTGCTCACGCTTGCGCAAACCCGCGACAGCGAATTCAAGGCCACCGCAGCGGGCCTGCATGTGCTGGAGTTGCAAGTGTTTGGGCCGGATGGCCGCAGCGACGTGCGCCAGTTAACCGTTGTAGCCAGAAACAAGCTGTCAGACACTGATCCAGCCATAGAGCCAAAATTTGGCACTGTAGTGGGCCTGTTCAAACCGACAGTCGAAGGCGGCTTGTGCGCTACAGGCTGCCATCTGGTCAATCCTGCCTTGAGCCCGGCGCTGTCGGTTGACAATTTATCGGACCAGCCGCTGTACGACGAACTGCGCAGCCGCATCAACTTCGAGACGCCTGCGCTGAGCCCGTTGTTAACCAAACCAGCAGGCCAGCATCACGCTGGGCTGTCCCCGTTTGTTGGTCCACCAAGCCCGTCGCCTGCTGGCTCTGCACTGAACTGGCAAGAATTTCTACAGCACTGGGTGCTGATGGGTGCGCCGCGCTGACGGCCGGCGTTGCGCTGCCCAGGCACACATCATTCGGCAGTTAGTATTTTTCAGCGTCGGTAACCGCGCTGCCTGTCGTAGGCATCTTTTGGATGAACAAATGGCGGCACACGGCCCACCAGCGTTTCGATGAGCGCCAGTTCCTGGTCGGTGTGGTTGACGAAGGGTGCGCCGCGAATGGCTGGGCCACTGCTGCTGCGCTGCGCGGTGATGTTCAGTGGGCGGTCATGGTGTCTGGACACCACTCGCTCCACGGTGAGCGGGTCTGCAGTGGCCCTGACTTCGGCCTCGCCGTAGCACAGGCAGAAGTAGGTTTCTTCTGGCTCGGCTTCAAGGTAGACGCCGGTGCCGCTGATTTGAATCTGGGCCGCCGCCGTTTGAAGGCGCCGGGGGCCACCACCAAAAACTGCCAGCACTTTGCCCGACACCAGTTGAATGATGCCGGGGCCCGCGCCGGGAGTTGCGGCTGCAGTGTTTGCAGCGCCGCGCAGTGCCAATTTGGAGTTGGCACGCAATAAAAAAGCTGCCGTGCCGACGACGAAGATGGCCTCGCTGTCCACCGCCGTGTGGACCACGCAGTTGGGCGGAAACGGGGTTTCCGCTTTCATCGGTTGATCGTTGACGTAGGCCGTGCCGGTGACGCGAAACGTGGTGGTGCCAGGCGGCAGTTTTTCAACTTTTCCACCTTTGGCTTCATGACCGCTTTGAGCCCACGCAGATGCCCCAAGCGCCCCCCCAAAAAAACCCGAAGCCAAAGCGCGGACCAGCAGGCGACGACGCGACTCTTCGGTTGTGGACAAATGACTCATGCGTGGTTCTCCCCACCAAGGCCCGTTAATTGAACAGTACGGTTGCGGGTCATCCGTACAACAACATCGGAGTTAGGCCCTACAAACTTTGTCCCAGCAAGATGACGATCAATAGCTTGTCGCTTGCGTCCTGTCGCAAGGGTACAGCGTCAAACAGCTGAGTCAAGGTTTGCGAGGCCCCCACAGAGGCTGCTTTCAAGCCCTCGATCAAGGCCGCGTGCGCACCGAAGCCGGCAGCCGCTGCCACGGCAAATCTCCGGGGTCGGCCGCCATCGGCCCGGCGGCTTTGGCTACCAGCACATAACTGGCGTGGGGCTGAAAGTCGGCCCGAAAGTGCACGCTGCTTTTCACCACCACCAGGCTCATCTGCTCGGTGTGCAGGCCCACCATGCGCAGCAGTTCGCGGTCGAGCAGTTGCTTCTTTCCACTCACCACGGCAATGCGCACGCCGTCTATTTCCAGCGCCGCGCTGGGCCCCAGGCGCACCGTCAGGCCGCGCATCAT
>JAYUPP010000031.1:0-5304 GCA_043760045.1 Betaproteobacteria bacterium | reverse complement strand
CACCCGCAGTGGTGACATGGCCGAGCTCGACGGGCTGGACGAACGTTCGCCGGTGATCCCGCTGGTCACGTCCACGCGCGACAACTGCCTGGGCACCGAATGCCCGGAACACCGCAATTGCCATGTGATGCATGCCCGCCGCGACGCCATGGCGGCCGACCTGGTGGTCGTCAACCACCATCTGTTTTTTGCCGACATGGCGCTGCGCGACAGCGGCGTGGCCGAGCTGCTGCCCACGGTGGACGCAGCGGTGTTTGACGAAGCGCACCAACTGGTGGAAGCCGGTGTGCAATTTTTGGGCACCCAGCTGGCTACCGGGCAAGCGGTGGAGACGGGGCGCGACATGTTGGCGGCGGGCCTGCAACATGCGCGTGGCCTGCAGCCATGGGCAGCACTGCATGCCGGCCTGGACCGCGCGGCGAAAGAATTGCGGCTGGCCTGCGCGGGGCCGCTGACCGAGGTGCGTGGCATCGTCAAACGTCGCTGGGACGACTGCGCACCGAACTTGCCGGGGCCGCTGGCAGACCTGCAGGCCTGCGCACTGGCGGCTGCCGATGCGCTGGCCGCCGTGGTCGAGGCCGCGCCCGAATTCGCCAAGCTTGAACAGCGCGCCCGTGCGTTGGCCGCGCTGGCCTGTCTGTTTGCGCTGCCAGCAGAAACCGGCCGCGTGCGCTGGGTGGACTTGTCGCCGCAGCAGGCGCGGCTGGTGGAGTCGCCGCTCGACATCCGCGACATGCTGTCAGAGCAACGGCAGCTGTCACCGAAGGCCTGGATCTTCACGTCGGCAACGTTGGGCGACGACGACGCACTGAGCTGGTTCACTGGTGCCACGGGGCTGGAAGACGCCGCCAAGCTGCGGGTGGGCAGCCCTTTTGACTATGCGCAGCACGCCCGCGTCTGGGTGCCGCAGCAGATGCCCCTGCCCAACGCGGCCGGCCACACCGCAGCCGTGGGTGCGCTGGCTGCGCGCTGCGCCGCCACGCTAGCCGGGCGCACCTTCGTGCTGACCACCACCCTGCGCGCGTTGCCGCTGGTGGCGGACAGCCTGAACGCGCAATTGCGGGAGCTGAACCTTGCGCCCGAAGCCATGACGGTGCTGGTGCAAGGCACAGCGCCACGCCGCGCCTTGCTGCAGCGCTTCGGTGACGGCCGCGGCTGCGTGCTGGTGGGCTCACACAGTTTTTGGGAAGGCATCGACATGCCGGGCGATGCGCTGCAATGTGTGTTGATCGACAAGCTGCCATTTCCGCCCCCCGGCGACCCGCTGGTGGAAGCGCGAGTGCAGCAGTTGCGCGAGCAGGGCCGCAACCCATTTGACGACTACTTCGTGGCCGAAGCTGCGGTGTCGTTGAAACAAGGCGCCGGGCGCCTGATCAGAACCGAAACCGACCGCGGCCTGCTGGTGCTGTGCGACCCGCGCCTGCGCCAGATGCGCTACGGACGCCGCTTGCTGGCGGCGCTGCCGCCGATGGGGCGGCTGGACTCCGAAGGTGCGGCCATGGCCTGGCTGGCTGAACTGGCCCACAGCCATGTCTGAAACAAAGGCCGCTGCATCTTTGGGTTAGGCCACCAGCTGTCTGTGCTTCGCGCGGCGCCTGCCTACCAAAAACGCCACCAGGGTTTGCCGCTGCCCGCGACAGTGCCACCCAGAAAGCTGCTCTTCGGGTAGTTCAGCCGCAGCACCTTTTCAGCGCCGCTGCGCAGCTCCGGTAGATTCAGTTTTTCGTAGCTCAGCATCATGATGTTCAGTGCTTCTTCCAGCGCCGGTGCGCCCTGGAAGTCGGCCACGGTCTGCTGTGCCCGCGCCGCTGCGGCCACATACGCGCCGCGCCTGAAGTAATAACGCGCCACATGCACTTCGTACATCGCCAACGAGTTGACGATGTAGTTCATGCGCAGCCGCGCATCGGCTGCGTATCTGGAGTTCGGAAACTGGTCGAGCAGCTGTTTGAAGGCCTGGAAGGAATCGCGCGAGGCGCGCTGGTCGCGCTCTGACAGGTCTTGCCCGGCTATCACGCCCAGCAGCCCCAGGCTTTCGTTGAAATTGATCACACCGCGCAAGTAAAGCGCGTAGTCCAGCGCCGGGCTGGACGGGTTGAGCTTGATGAAACGCTCGACGGTGGACAGCGCCTGCACACGGTCGTCGGTTTTCCAGTGCAGGTAAGCCATGTCCAGCACGGCCTGTTGCGCCATCACCGAACCGGCGGCCAGGCCTTCCACACGTTCCAGCGATTTGATCGCGCGATCAAAACTGCCCGCCTCCATGTCTTCGCGGGCGTCTTTGTACAATCTTTCAGCAGTGCCGGTGGGTGTTTCGTCCTTCGGCGTCGATGCACAACCGGCTGCCAACAGCAAGGCCAGCAGCAGTGCCAAACCGGCCAGGCTGCGTACGGCCAAGGCCCAGAACCGAGCATCGTTTTCACGCACCGGCAGGCGCTGCAGGGCCGGCCAGGCAACTGGTGCCATAACGGCTGCGGTGCCTGAGGCGCCCATTTCGCCACCACTGCGGGGCGCCCTGAAGTTGGTCATAACGGATGTTGCCACTCGGTCCAGAAACGCCAGATTATAGAGAGCGGCCTGTGTTGACCGAGCCCGGCACCAGCGGTGCGCCGGCTGACGACAACGAGGCCGACCCGGGTGCTGACGACCCCGGCAGCGGCATTGAGCGGCGTGCCTCGCAAGTGACTGCCGCGCTGCACGGCCAGCGCATCGACAAGGTGCTGGTCAGCCTGGCGCCCGAGTTTTCGCGCAACCACCTGCAAGCCTTGCTGCACGCCGGCCACGTGTGGCTCGACGGCGTGTTGGCCCGCACAGCCGCCCGTCGGGTGCAGGCCGGGCAGCAACTGGCGGTGGAACTGGTGCCCACCGCAGAAAGCCGCGCCTACGTGCCGCAGGCGATGGCGCTGCAGGTGTTGTTTGAAGACGAACACCTGCTGGTGCTGGACAAACCGGCCGGGCTGGTGGTGCACCCGGCACCGGGCAACTGGTCGGGTACGTTGTTGAACGGCCTGTTGGCCCACCACAGCCTGGCGGCCACGCTGCCGCGTGCGGGCATCGTGCATCGGCTGGACAAAGACACCTCGGGCGTGATGATGGTGGGCAAGTCGCTGGCAGCCGTGACGGCGCTGTCGCGCGCCGTGGCGGCGCGCGAGGTGAAACGCCGCTATCTGGCGCTGGTGCAAGGCGCTGTTGCACAAGATGCCTTCAGCGTGGAAGCGCCCATCGGCCGTGATGCGCGGCTGCGGGTGCGCATGGCCGTGGTGGGTGTGGGCGCCGGGGGCCGTGCCGCCCGCACCGACGTGGTGTGCCTGGCGCGCCGGCACGGCATCAGTGCTTTGAGCTGCACCCTGCACACCGGGCGCACCCACCAGATTCGTGTGCACCTGATGAGCCTGGGGCACCCCTTGGTGGCCGATGCGTTGTATGGCGGCGCGCCGGCGCAGGGCCTGCGGCGCCAGGCGCTGCATGCCACTGAACTGGGTTTGCTGCATCCGTTGACGAACGAAGCGCTGAACTTTCGCGCCGCGCCGCCGCCCGATTTCGCGGCGGCGTGGGCCGCTGTGATGACGGCACCTGCTTGATACGGCACTCAAGGCGGCGCGCTCAGCAGGTGTGCAAGTTTGCAGCGGTTCCCGTGCCGCAACGGGTTACACTTCAGTAGTCGTGGGTTTGCCGCGCACCCCGGGTGCCGCGCCCATTTGATCCCCCCAGCCGTTCGTGGCAACGCCACCGACCGGCCCAGTCCCCGCACCAGAACGGCTTCAGAGCCTGAGCGGGGCCCCTTGGTTAGATCCGCTCAGTCCGCCAGGCTTACCAAGCCAAACCGTCGGATCAGGCCCTTCGCCGTTGCACCGCAACGCAAGCACCAGCACCACATTCATGAACACTGAAGAGGCCAAACGAGTCCTCGAAACAGCGCTGATTTGCGCTACCGCTCCCATGCCCATCAACGAAATGCGCGCTTTGTTTGAAGGCGAGGTGGGCGTTGACACGCTGCGCCGCATGCTCGACGAGTTGGTTGACAACTGGCAGCCGCGTGGCGTCGAACTGGTAGCCCTGGCCAGCGGCTGGCGCTTTCAAAGCCGGCCTGATATGCGCGTTTATCTCGACCGGCTGCACCCGGAAAAGCCGCCCAAATATTCGCGTGCCGCGATGGAAACATTGGCCATCCTGGCTTACCGGCAGCCGGTGACGCGGGGCGATATCGAAGACATCCGCGGCGTCACGGTCAGCACCCAGATCGTCAAACAACTTGAAGAGCGGGGCTGGATCGACGCCATCGGTTACCGCGAGGCGCCGGGCCGTCCGGCGCTCTATGCCACCACCAAGCAGTTCCTCGACGACCTGGGTCTTGCCAGCCTCGATCAGCTGCCGGCCATTGACGGCAACGACGGCGATGCAGCGCGTGCCAAGGCCGCGCTGTCCGCGCTGAACGAACCCGCGTTGCTGGCCGACGATGAGCAGGCCACGCTGGCGCTGGACGCCGACGCCGACTCCGAAGCAGAGCCAGCCGTCGAACCGGCGCTGCAGGCCGCAGCGCCCACCAACGAATCACCCGCCCCCTTGCAGCCCACCGCCCTTGAACTTTCTGACACCGATCCGGCAACGGACCTTCGCGCATGAACGCACCTGACGAAAAGCCTGAGTCCAAAACCATCGCAGCCAGCCCCGAGCTGCCGGGCGAAGGTTCAACCGACGGCACCAGAGACGCTGGCCAGCCCAAGCGCCGGCGGGCACCGCGCAAAGCGCTGGACGCGGCGTTGCCTGACGCCGGTGCAGCAGGTACAGCGGTCGCAGCAGATGCGGTGGCTGCGGGCCTGGCGCCCGCGCCCATGGTTACGGCCGACGGCGGGGGTGCACCGCCGGTGAAGTCACGCCGGCGGGCTGCGGGCTATATCCCGACGATGAAAGAAGTTTTTGGTGCGGCCGGCGCTGCTGCCGGTGGCGCACCGGCGGAAGGGCAGGCCCCAGCGGATCGTGGTGCAGAAACGGGGGATGCATCCCGCGCGGCCGCGCCAAGACCGCCAGCTGAAGGTGCAGCCGCAGCAGCAGGGCCGGCAGCACCGGTCACTGAAGGTGGTGCCGTCGCCCCCGCTGGGGCGGCTGGGACTGCAGACGGTGCGGCAGACGGTGCACCAGACGGCGCAGCAGACGGTGCAGCAGACGGCCCGCGCCGCAGCCGCAACCGCAGACGCGGTCGTCGCGGCGGCGACCGTGTCAGGCCTGAAGGCGAAGGCGCGAGCCCGGATGCCGGCGCGCGCGAGCGCGCGCCTGCTGGGCAGGCGCGCATTGACGCGGCACGGC
>JAYUPP010000030.1:0-14912 GCA_043760045.1 Betaproteobacteria bacterium | reverse complement strand
CCGATGCCTCTTCAAGCAACAGTTTCGCCGGCAAAGGCAGCACCGAAAACAGCAACGACTTCAGCGGCACCATCACGGTGGTGGTGCGCACTGTGTTGCCCAACGGCCACTTGCTGATTGCCGGTGAAAAGCAGATCGGCGTAAACCAGAACGTGGACGTGTTGCGCTTTTCGGGCCAGGTCGACCCGCGCGCCATACAAACCGGCAACAGCGTGCAAAGCGCGCAAATTGCCAACGTCAGGCTCGAGCAGCGCGGCCGTGGCCAGCAGGCCGAAGCGCAGGCGGTGGGCTGGCTGTCGCGGGTGTTCCTGAACTTGATGCCGATCTGACTTTCATGATGCGGGGCCAGACCCCGTGTCAGGAAAAACTTTCATGACTGCCTGAAAAATGAACATGCTGGATCGACCCGTGCTCAAACCGCTGCGCGAATTGACTTTCAGTTCCAGCCTGTGGACGGCTGTGCTGGCCGTGGCTGCCTGTGCCTTGTTGGCGTTGGCCGCACCGGTGGGCGCTGCGGTGCGCGCGCCCACAGCAGCAGTGCTGCCACCGCCACTGCCGTCGCCTGTCGGCGCCACCGTGCGCATCAAGGAAGTGGCTACCGTGCAAGGTGTGCGCAACAACGCCTTGGTCGGTTACGGCTTGGTGGTGGGCCTGGACGGCACGGGCGACCAGACCACGCAGACCCCCTTCACCAGCCAGAGCATGAACGCGCTGCTGCAGCAGATGGGCGTCACCATGCCGGCCGGCGCCAGCATGCAGTTGCGCAACGTGGCCGCCGTGATGGTGACGACACAACTGCCGCCTTTTGCACAGCCGGGGCAGACGCTGGACGTGGTGGTGTCGTCGATCGGCAACTCGAAAAGCCTGCGCGGTGGCACTTTGATCACCACGCCGCTGAAGGGCGCCGATGGCCACATCTACGCGCTCGCGCAAGGCAATCTGATTGTCGGTGGCGCGGGTGCTTCAGCGGGCGGCAGCAAGGTGCAGATCAACCACCTTTCGGCGGGCCGCGTGCCCGACGGCGCCAGCGTCGAACGTGCCGTGCCCACCGCTGCTTTGCAGGGCGCCACGCTGCAACTGGGGCTGCAGTCGGCCGACTACGCCACCGCGCGTGCGGTGATGGACGCCATCAACAAAGCCAAGGGCCACAACACCGCAGCGGCGGTGGACGGCCGCAGCATCACCGTGCGCCTGCCCGAATCGGCGCAGGACCGCGTGGCCTTCCTGGCCGACATCGAAAACCTGCCGGTTTCGCTGGCCACGCCGGCCGCGCGGGTGGTTATCAACGCCCGCACCGGCTCGGTGGTGGTCAATGAATCGGTCACCTTGGGGGCCTGCGCCGTTGCCCATGGCAACCTGACGGTGACCATCAGCACCACGCCGGTGGTCAGCCAGCCCAACGCGCTGGGCCAGGGCCAGACGGTGCAGGCTGAAAAAAGCGACATCGCCATCAACCAGCAAGCCGGTGCGCTGATTCAGATGCCGGCCGGTGTGCGCCTGACCGACGTGGTGAAGGCGCTGAACACACTGGGCGCCACGCCGATGGACCTGCTGGCGATCTTGCAAGCCATGAAGAGTGCCGGCGCGCTGCGCGCCGAAATCGAGGTTCTGTAAATGCCCCCCGTTCTGAACAACTACAACTCCATCGTCAGCGTCAACAGCTCGCTGATGAAACCCGTTTCGCACAACGCGCTGCAGGCCGACACGCGTTCGCTGAACGGGCTGAAGAGCCAGGCGGCCAGCGACCCACAGGCCGCCGCGCGCGAAGCCGCCAAGCAGTTTGAATCGCTGTTCATGGGCGAGCTGGTGAAGTCGATGCGCATCTCGACGCAACAAAGCGGCATGCTGGACAACGCCGGCACGCAGCTGGGCACCGAACTGCTGGACAAACAACTGGCCACGCAGATCAGCGGCCGGCCGGGGGGATTGTCTGAAGCCATCCTGAAACAGCTGGAACGCCAGATGGGCATGGCGCCGGGCCCGATTCCCGCCACCGGATCGGCCAACAACACACCTGCACCGCTGCAGTCGCTGCAAACGCTGCAAACGCTGCAAACGCTGCAAGCGCAGAAATTGCAGGGCCAGCCCAGCCAGGGCAACCCCGGCACGCGCATTCCGCAAACGGGCGCAGCCGGCTTTGTGCAACAGCACATGCAGGCCGCACGCGGCGCTGAAGCCAGCAGCGGCATACCGGCCAGTTTCATGGTCTCGCAGGCGGCGCTGGAAACCGGGTGGGGGCGCAAGGAAATCAAACACAGCGACGGCACGCCCAGCTTCAACCTGTTTGGCATCAAGGCCGGCGGGTCTTGGAGAGGGCCGGTGGCTGAAGTGCCGACGACGGAATTCATCAACGGCAAGGCCACCCGCATCATGGCCAAGTTCAGGGCCTACGGCAGTTATGCCGAATCGTTTTCCGACTATGCGCAACTGATGAGCAACAGCCCCCGCTACCAGGCCGTGGTCAAAGGGGTGCAGCAGACGCAGGCCGTCAGCGCACCGGCCAAAGACAGCGGTGTGAAGTTTGCGCAGAACATGCAACGTGCGGGTTATGCGACCGACCCCGAATACGCCGACAAGCTGTCGCGCGTGATCAATACCACCTTGCGCTTGCAGCGCTCGCTGGTGGCTTGACGCCGCAGCGCCCATTCAACCGCTGAACCTGCAAGAGCGCCGATGCCAACCTCGTTGATGAGCCTGGGCGTCAAGGCCATGACTTCCAGCTATGCGGCGCTGCAGACCAGCGGCCACAACATCGCCAATGCCAGCGTGGTGGGTTATTCACGCCAGCAGGTCAACCTGGAAACAGCGGACGCCATCTGGAGCGGCCGGGGGTTTTTTGGGCGCGGCGTGGACATCACCTCGGTGACGCGCCTGCACAACCAGTTTTTGACACGCGAAGCCATCGGCACGCAATCCATCGCGGCCATGGACGCTGCGCGTGTGCAGCATCTGCAGCAGCTGCAAACTGTCTTCAAACAAGGCGAGCTGGGCCTGGGGCACGCCAGCAGCGAGCTGATGTCTTCGCTGCTCGACCTGTCCAGCCGGCCGGCCGATCTGGCCACGCGCCAGGTGGTGCTGGCGCGTGCCGGCGACCTGGCGGGACGCTTTAACGAAGCGGCCACGGCGCTGGACGCATCGCAGCAGCGCGTCAGCGCCGAACTGGCTTCGGCGGTGACGCAGCTCAACGGTTTGCTCAGCAGCGTGGCGCAGGCCAACCGCCGCATCGCCACCTTGCAGGGCACAGGCCAGCCACCCAACGACTTGCTGGACGAACGCGACCGCACCATCGCGCAAATTTCCGAACTCGTGAAAGTGACTCGGCTGGAAGCTGAGGATGGTGCGGCCAATCTGTTTACCGCCGACGGGCAGCGGCTCGTGATAGGCAGTGCCGCCATCGAACTGCAGGTGCTGGCGCACGAAAGCGACCCGCAGCGTGTGGCGCTGGGCCTGGACGAGTTTGGCTACAACCGCCGCCTTGACGAACGCACGCTCGGCGGTGGCCGCATCGCCGGTTTGTTGCGTTACCAGAACGACGACCTGATGGTGGGCCGCAACCTGGTGGGCCGCATGGCCGCTGCGCTGGCCGGGGCCTTGAATCAGCAGCAGACCTTCGGCCTGAACCTGCAGCCACCGGTGGGCCAGGTGCCGTCGCAACCGCTGTTTGCCACCGGGCCGGCGCAGGCGCTGGCGTTGCAGAAAAACGCGCGCGACGGTGCCGGTGCATTCATCGGCAGCGTGGCCCTCACCATCACCAGCCCGGCCTTGCTGGAAGCCACCGACTACGAGCTGCGCGAAGACCCGGTGGCACCCGGCACCTGGCAGCTGACGCGCCAGTTTGACGGCCGCGTGACGACGGTGGCCGATGGCGACACGGTGGACGGCTTTCGCATCGACTTCGGCGTGCCGGGCCCGCAGGCCGGCGACGCTTTCCTGCTGCAACCGGTGGCGCGTGCAGCCAGCGGCATGCAGCGTTTGCTGAACGACCCGCGCGACCTGGCCGCTGCGTTGCCGCTGTTGGTCACCAAGGCCAGCACCAACACCGGCACGGTGGCGGTGGCGTCGTTGCAGATGACGACCACGCCGCTGCCCGTTGCCGGCGCCACGGCAGCGATCACCTTCACCAACAACAGCGGTGACTACAGCTGGAACTTGCTGGACGCCGGCAATGCCGTCATCGCCAGCGGCAGCGGCACCTGGGCCCCGGGCCAGCCGCTGCCCACACCGCCGGCCGACATCAACGGCTTTGCGCTGCTGCTCGAAGGTGTGCCGCGCAGCGGTGACGTGCTGCGTGTGGCGCCCACGCCAGCCGGCAGCGTGGCCAGCAACAACGGCAATGCGCTTCTGATGATGGCGCTGCGCGACGCGCCGGTGGTGGGTGGCCATTCACCCACCGATGCCTGGGCGCTGGCGCTGTCCGAAGTGGGCGTGCGCACGCAGGTGGGCCAGACCTCGGCCGAGATTTCGGGCAATCTGGCCATCAGCGCCGAGTCTTACCGCAGCGCCGCGGCAGGGGTCAACCTGGACGAAGAAGCCGCTGCGCTGATCCAGTACCAGCAAAGCTACCAGGCGGCGGCCAAGGTGCTGCAGGTGGCGCAGGCGCTGTTTGATTCATTGCTGCAGGCCACCAATTAACGAACCCGCAGCGCGTGGCCCCGCAGCGCGCGCGAACACCAGGTATCACACCCATGCGCATCGCCACCGCTTTTGCTTTCGACCATTCCGTCACCACTTTGCAGCGCCGCCAATCGGCGCTGGTGGAAAGCCAGGAACAGCTGACCAGCGGCAAGCGGGTGCGCAAGCCCAGCGACGACCCGGCGGCAGCGGCCGCTGCCGAACGTGCGCTGGCGCAAATCACACGCAGCCAGTCGCTGCAGCGCGCGCTGGATGCCAGCCGCAGCGCGATGGAACTTACCGAATCGGCGCTGGGCGACGCCGGTGACGTGTTGCAGCAAGTGCGTGAACAGGTGGTGGCGGCCGGCAATGCCAGCTATTCCGATGCCGAACGGCGTTCGATGGCGGTGGTGCTGCGCGGCATGCGCGATGAGCTGCTGTCGATTGCCAACCACAGCGACGGCGCCGGGCGTTATCACTTCGGCGGCCAGGGTTCAGACCAGGCGCCATTTCTGGACGCCCCCGGTGGCGTCGCCTACAACGCCACCAATGGCCAGATGCGGGCCGCAGCGGGTGAAGCTTCGCCGCTCAGCATCGACGGCCAGCAGGCCTGGTTGCAAGCCGCCGACCCGGCCAACCCGGGCGGCACCTTGTCGCTGTTTGACGTGCTCGACCGCGTCATCACCGAACTGAACACGCCGGGCCTCTCCAGTGCACAGATCGGTCTGAACGTGAGCGCCGGGCTGCGCGACATCGACGCCAGCGCTGAAAGCCTGAGCGCCTGGCGTTCGCGCACCGGCGAGGCGCTGAACCGCATCGACGGCATGTCAGAACGTTTGAGCCAGGCGACGCTGGACGCACAGGTGGCGCGTTCCGATGCCGAAGACCTGGACATGCTGCAGGCGATTTCTGATTTTCAGAACCGACAGACCGGCTACGATGCCGCTCTGAAGACCTATTCCATCGTGCAGAAGATGTCGCTCTTCGACCATATTCGCTAACTTTCCTGATGTGGGGCAGCGTCCTGCGTCATGAAGCAGCTCGATGGCAGTTACAGCCACGCATCTTCTGACCGCAACAGGCTTCAACCGGCCCCGCGAGAGGGGCAACCAACACCATGCACAACCCTCCTGTACTGGCCTCACTGGTGCTGGGCTACAGCCCATTCATAGGCAAGAAGCGCCAGGTGGTGGCCACCCGCGTGACGGTGGCGCGCGCCAAGGCCGATGCCGCACCCGACGCGGCGGCGCTGCTGCTGGCGCTGCAAGAGGTTTGGCCGGCGCCGGCAGGCGTTGAAACAATCGGGGTCTCGGGTGCGGGGGCCAGCACGGCCCGCCTGGTGGCAAAAGAGCCGCCGCTGCAGCTGACGCTGCGCACGGTGGACGCGCAACCGCAGGCGCAGAAAACGCCGCCGGGTGGGCGTGCGGGTGCGGGCACTGCGGCGGGGCCCGCGGGTGCGGCTGCCGCTGAAACGGCGGCCCAATCATCCCGCGCGCTTGCTGCCACCCCCGAACTGGCGGCCGTGTCGCTGAACATTGCCGACGAAGCCTGGCTGCGCGCGGTGATGGCAGAGCTGCTGCCGCCGCAGTTCATGCTGGAAGTGCCGGCTTTCATGGCCGCTGAGGCGGGCAACGCCCCGGCGCTGCAAGCGCTGCACCGCAGGGGCACCGTATTGCTGCTCAAGGGCCGGCCCTTGCAGGCGCTGGCGCCCGAGGTGCTGGCCTGCTTCAGCCACGCGGTGGTTGAAACGGAAGAAGAACGGCGCGCGCTGCCGGCTGCGCTGCCTGGCACGCGGCGCCTGGCGTTGCTGCAATGCGGGGTGCGCACCGGCGCTGCCGCTGCCCAGGCCTTTGAGCGCGACGCCCTGGCGGTGATGGGCTGGCCGCTGGAAGACCCGCTGCCGCAAACCAGCAGCCGCAACAGCGTGCCGCCCGATGTGCAGGTGGTGCTGGAACTGATCAACGGTGTGGACAAGGACTGGCCGGCGCCGAAGCTGGAGAACCTGCTGAAACGCGAACCCACGCTGGCCTACCGTTTGATGCGTTATCTGAATTCGCCCGCTTTCGGGCTTTCGGTCGAGATCAACTCATTTGCCCATGCACTCATGTTGCTGGGTAGCCAGCGGCTCAAGCGCTGGCTGGCGCTGCTGCTGGCGTCGGCTTCCAAAAGCACCCATGCCCAACCGCTGATGCACGCTGCGGTGCGTCGCGGCCTGTTCATGGAAGAGCTGGCGCGCGGCCATGGCGACGCCGAAGTGCGCGGCCAGATGTTCATCTGCGGCGTTTTTTCGCTGCTCGACCGGCTGCTCAACCAGCCCTTCGCCGACATGATGCCCAGCTTGCCAGTGCCCGAGACCGTGCGCCAGGCGCTGCTGGGCCAGGGTGGCCCTTTCGCGCCCTATCTGGCACTCGTCAGCGCGGTCGAGCAAGAGGCCGCTTACGACACGCTGGAGGCCGCTGAACAGCTGATGCTGAGCCCGGCCGAAGTCAACCAGGCCTTGCTGCGTGCACTGCTGACGGGGCGGCAACTCGACGGATGAATACGACCCGAGCGCGCCACCCGTCGGCCGTGCCACCCAGCCCGGCGCCGGGCCCTGCGCCGACGATGGCGGTGGGCGCTGCGCCAGGCCTGGCGGTGGGCCCACTCGACCCCCAGGCCGGCGCGCTGATGCGCACGCTGTGGGCTTCGGGCCAGGCGGTGGCGCTGCAGGCGGCCGACTTCCGCCTCATCGACTTGAATGAAGCCTACGCCGCGCTGCTGGGCCGTGCGCGTGCAGATTTGCTGGGCTGCGACCCCATCGATCTGCAGCCGGCTGACGACCAGGCCCTGAACCGGGCGCAGCGCCTGCAGGTCACGGCGGCTGCGGCGCAGGGCCGCGCGGCGCCGGTGATGCGGCATCGCTTTCTGGGCCCGCAAGGGCAAGAGCGCTGGATGGCTGTGTTGATCAGCAACGTGGCCCCCGCGGGCGCCGCACCACGCTGGCTGAGCCTGGTGCAAGACCAAAGCGGCGAGCAGATGGCGCGCCAGGCCGAACGGCGCGCCGAAGACGAGCTGGCACAGTGGTTTGAGCTCAGCAGCAGCGGCATGCTGGTCTACGACGACAGCGGGCTCATCGTGCGCTTCAACCGCGCGCTTGAAGCCTTGCTCGGACGGGTGCCGCAAGGTCTGCAGCAGGCCCCTGCCGAACTGCAGGATTTGCTGGCCTGGGGGCCCGAGGGGCTGGACAGCGTGCTGGTGCCGGGTGCGCCCATTCTGGAAACCCAGGTGGTGCTGAAAACGGCAGCATCTGCGGGTGAACAGCAGGGTCAAGGTGCGCCGCTGAACGCGGGCAGCGGGCGTGCGCGCCACCTGTGGGCGCGGCTGGCCTGTCTGGCCCCGAGCAGCCACGGTGCACCCCTGGGCGGCCCGGCGCGCCGTGTGCTGGCCGTGGTGCAGGACCGCAGCGCCGAAGCCGAACGTGATCTGGCGCAGTTTGAAATGGGCATGTTGATGGACACCGCCAGCATCGGCGTGGCCACCTTCGACCCCGGGCATGGCTGGCTGGCACCTGCCGCCAGTGCGCCCCGCAAGGCCGCTGGCGCCGCTGCCGCGCCGGGTGGCCGGCCACCGTCAGCCACCGGTGCCTTGCTGGGCATCGGTCGCGAACTGGTGGAAGCCGAATCGCTGCCCGAGTTCGAGCGCCTGCAGCAGGCCCTGCGGCGCGGCGAACGCGCCGAAGTGCGCTATGCCGTGCGCCACCCCGAAATGGGTCGGCGCTGGTTGCTGACGCGGGTGGAGCCGGCGGCGCTGTCCGGCGGGCGCAACACGACGTCGATCGTCACGCTGGACGTCACCGACCGGGAATCGGCGCAGCGGCGCAACGAACAACTGCTGCGTGAACTGACGACCATCCTCGACACCTCAACCGCCGGCATCGCTTACCTGCGTGGCCCGGCGCTGGTGCGCTGCAACCGCCGCTTCGAGCGCATGCTGGGCTTCGAGCCGGGCGCCGCTGCCGGTGCTTCGCTGCAAGAGATTTTTTCGCGCAACAGCGCGCCCGCCGAGGGCCTTGGCGTGGCTGGTGATTCGGGCACACCCGGCCTGGCTGACGCGGCTGCCGACGCGCTGGCGCAGGGCCAGGCCTTCGAGACCGAAATCAGCCACGCCGAGGCGGGCGGTGAACGGCACTGGTATTCGCTCTCGCTGCGCCGCGCCGGCGACACCGGCCACGAGCATGAAGCGGTGGCGGTGCTCACCGACATCACGCGGCTGAAGCTGCAACAGTCGGAACTGGAACAACTGCTGCGCGACCGCGAACTGATGTTCAGCCTGTCCGAAGTGGGCATCGTCTACCAGCGCGGCGCGCGCATCGAGCGTGCCAACCAGGCGATGGCGGCCATCACCGGCTGGGGCAGCTCGGAGCTGTCCACACTGGACGCCGCCGAGTTGTATGAAAACGCCCGTGAGTGTGTGGAATTCGAAGCCCGCATCAACCAGGGCCTGCGCGACAAAGGGCGCTTCAGCAGTGAACGCCGCCTCAAGAAACGCGACGGCAGCCTGCTGTGGGTGCAGGTGGCGGTGCGGCCGGTGGATGGCAGCAACGTGGCGGCCGGCGTGATCTCTTCTTTTGTCGATGTGGATGAACGCCGCCGCGCGCGACTGAGCCTGGCCAGCCAGGCCGAGCGCACGCGCTCGATGCTGAATTCGGTGCTGGTGGGCATCGTCACTGTGTCGGAGCGCGGTATCGAATGGATGAACCGTTCGGCACGCCGCATGTTTGCAGGTGACCTGGCGGACTTCATTGGGCGGCCGATCAGCGTCGTCGCCACGCCCGAAGAAGTGCACCCCTTGCGGCGTGCCGACTGGCTGCAAAGCCTGCAGGAAGGGCAGGCCGAAACGTTCGAGTGCCGGCTGCGCGGGCGCGACGGGCGCGAGTTCTGGGTCGTTGGCTCGGCAGTGCTGACCTCGGCCGGCCAGGGCAGCGAGCGCGAAGTGACTTTTGCGCTGCTCGACATCGAACGCCGCCGTCAGGCCGAGGTCAGCATCGCGCAGGCCCAGGCGTCGCTGCAGCGGGTGATAGAAACCGCGCCGCTGGCGATTGCGCTGTTTGACGCGCGCAGCCTGCGTGTGCAGCAGCTCAACCAGACGGCGGGTGAATTTTTTGGCCGCCCGCTGCTGGCGCTGGCCGGTTGCACGCTGCAGGAAATGTGCGAACCAGCGCAAGCCGCAGCGTTGCAGCAATGGCTGCACGCGGTGGGGCAGGGGCAGGGCGCCAGCGAACATGAATGGCGCGAGATGCCGGCCCAGCCGCCGGCTGGCAGCGCCGGCGCCACGGCAGTGGCGCTCGAAACCGCTGGCCAGCCACTGCGCGTGTGGGACTGCCGCATCGCGCCGCTGGACGAAGACAGCGGCGGTGTCACCCAGCTGCTGCTGGTGGCCAGCGACGTGACGCACCAGCGCGAGGCCGAACGCGCCCGTCTGCAGGCCGCCATCGACCAGCGTGAGGTGCTGGTGCGCGAAGTGCATCACCGCATCAAGAACAACCTGCAAGGCGTGGCCGGCTTGCTGCAGCAAAACGCCGCCCGCCGCCCCGAACTGGCGGGTGTGCTGAATGAGGCGGTGGGCCAGGTGCAGGCCATCGCGCAGGTGCACGGCCTGCAGGTGGGCGGCGGCAAGCCGCTGGAAGTGGCGGCGCTGTTGGGAGCCATTGCGCAGTCGGTGCAGCGCACCTTTGGGCGCACGGTCGAAGTGGCGCTGGTGGGGCGTGTGCCGCATTTGTTACCCGAGGCCGAATCGATACCGGTGGCACTGACCGTCAATGAACTGCTGACGAATGCCATCAAACACGGCCCCGGCGAGCGGGTGCTGTGCACCTTGATCGGGCGTGACGAAGGCGTTTGCATCCGCATCAGCGGGCAAGGCACCCTGGCCGCCGGCTTCGACCTCAAACGTGTGCCCGCCGGCGTTTCGGGTCTGGGCCTGGTGCGGGCGCTGCTGCCCCGGCGCAGCGCCACACTGACGCTGACGCAACGAGGCGCGGAGGTGGTGGCCGAAGTGGAGCTGCGCCCGCCCTCGGTGCGCTGGCCCGACACCGAGCCGCGCAGCGAACATGATCAGCGACAATTGGAGTTATGAACCGCGCCGCCGGGGAAACCGGAACCGATCCCGCACTGCAAACCGACACCCCGGCGCGCCGCAGAGCCCGCATCCTGGTGGTCGACGACGACCGTCTGGTGCTCGCCACGGTGGTGCACGGCCTAAGCGAAGCCGGCTATGACGTCATCGATGCCGACAACGGCGACGACGCCATCCTGCTGGCGCGCGAGCACCGCCCGCAGCTGGCGTTGCTGGACATCCGCATGGAAGGCAAAAGCGGTTTTGACGTTGCTGAAACCTTGCGCGACGCCTACGGCATACCGTTCATGTTCCTGTCGGCGTTTTCCGACCCGGCCACGCTGGCCAAGGTGCAGGCGCTGGGTGCGCAGGACTACCTGATCAAGCCGCTGGACGTGGGCCAGATCGTGCCCAGCGTGGCTGCGGTGCTGGCGCGGCTGGGTGCTGTGACTGCTGCTGTTGCGGCTGCCACGGCTTCGCCACCCGCGGCTGCACCGGCCGTGGCGGCGTTCGCCGACGCTGCGTTGGCCATGGCCACCGGTGTGTTGATGCACCGCCATTCGCTGCTGCGTGCCGAGGCCGCCCGGCGGCTGCAAAAAATGGCCGACGACAACAAGCTCAGTGCAGCGGCGCAAGCCGAACGCCTGCTGGCTGCGGTTGAAGAACTGGCGCGTTCGTAGTTGACGTAAGATGAACGTTAGCCACCGAGCGGCGCGGGCGACGGCGTTCAGTTTTCCTCAGTCAGCGTGAAACTGAAAGCCGCGCCGCGTGCCGGCTCGGCTTCGGCCCAGATGGTGCCGCCATGGCGTCGCACGATGCGTTGTGCCGAGGCCAGCCCGACACCATGGCCGGCAAATTCGCTGGCGCTGTGCAGGCGCTGGAAAACGCCAAACAGCCGCTCGGCGGCGCGCATGTCGAAGCCGGCGCCGTTGTCGCGCACCACAAAAGCGCGGCCGCTGCCGTGGGGCACCGCGCTCAGCGAAATCTGGGCCTTGGGTGTGCGCGCGCTGTATTTCCAGGCGTTGCCCAGCAGGTTCTCCAGCACCAGGCGCAACAGCGTCGGGTCGCCCGTCACCAGCAGCGCGGCTTCAATCGTCACATCCACCTCGCGGCCGGGCTGCGCGCGCCGCAGTTCGTCCATCACGTAGTGGGCCACCTGGCTCAGGTTCACCGGTTGCCGTGTCAGCGGTTGATTCGAAAGCCGCGCCAGCGTGAGCAGCGCATCGATCATCTTGTTCATGCGCGCGGCGGCGTTCAACACCCGCTCCAGGTGGTCGTTGGCCACGCGGTCCAGCAGATGGCCGTAGTCTTCCTGCACGATGCGCGTGAAGCCGTCGACGACACGGATCGGCGCCCGCAGATCATGCGCAACCGTGAAGCTGAAGTTGTCGGCTTCCATGCTTTGTGCGCGCGCGGCCTCAAGCGCGAAGGAATTGGCAGCCGCGGTTTTGGCTGCCGTTTCGGCTGCATCTGCCGTTGCCGTTGCCGTTGCGGGTCCTGCCGGCAGCGGCGCGGCGCTGGCAACCGCATCGGGCGACGCAACCGGCTTGCCTTCAAGCGCTGCCTGTGCACGCGCCGTGCCGACATAACCTGCAAAGTGGCCTTCTTGATCCATCAGCGGCTGCCCGTGCACCCACCAGGTTGTGGCGGGCTGCCCGGGCACCGTCGAGGCTGTGCCGGACGCCGCACCGGTGGCCGACCGGGGCACTGCATCCGCCGATGGCGGCGCGCACTGCAGTTGCAGGTCAAAAAAAGCACGTTGCGTTTTCAGCGCCTGCTGCAAGTCGGGGTGATGCCACCACAAGGGTGGCTGGTCGCGCGCTGAAGTGCCGGCCGGCGATTGTTCGGGCAGCAGCTTCAGCCGATGGCGGGCGTCGCTGCTCCACACGCCCTCAACCAGGTTGGCCAGCAACGCCGCGTGGCGGCTGCGCACAGCAAACAGTTCAGCCCAGCGCAGGCGCCTTTCGTGCAGCCGCCCCAAAGCGTAGCCCGCACCCGCCAGGCCCAAGAGTGCCAGGGTGGCGAACCACCACAGACCGGCTGACGGGGTTGACATGCGCGGCGATTGTACGGAGGGCCGTTTTTTGCAGCGCGTTTGCAGCGCGTTTGCAGCGCGTTTGCAGATTTGCAGCGCCCTCTGCAGCGCCAATTGCAGCCGTTTCTGCGCCGCTGCCCACGCCGATCGCGCTGCCTCTGACGCTGCGCTCGCGCGTGGCGGCGCCCCCGAGTTCGACAGCTAATCGCGTAAGTAGTTGATTTGTATAGGGGCGCCAGCAAAACGCTGCATTGGCGACACCGTGCGGGTTGAACTGGCTTGGACACTGGGCAGGGCCTGTGCGCGAGACCGGCACGAGATCCTCAAGGCCCTGCGTGCATTGTTTTCACACGGCACCGTGATTCTGGAATCGCCTGCCGCCACACGCTTCGCCACCGGTGCGTTTGAGCAAGGCCCGGCGGACTTCGCCGACTGCCTGCTGAGAGCGTCAAGGCCCAGGCCGCAGGCTGCGATCAGCTGGCTACCTTGGACCGCGGCATGAAGGGCTTGCCAGGTGTCAAGCTGCTGTAGCTGGGAGGCTCGCTTTGGCGTGAGCCGCGTCGCCCCGTCCGGCCGATTTGCTTCACCGTTGAGCAAGCTGTATCCACCCTGTGCTTTACCCCCCGTGCACAGTCCTGCGACAGGCCCGGCCGACATGTAGCGCAGTCATGTTTTGATTTCAAGACCGGTATACTCAACTTGGTTTAACTGACTCAACCAACCCAGGTGCCAGCATGAGCCTAACCTTCAACCTTCACGAAGCCAAGACGCACCTTTCGCGACTGGTCGAACAGGCTTCCAAGGGGCAAGAGTTCGTGATCGCCAAGGCCGGCAGGCCCATGGTGCGCGTGGTGCCTGTGTCGGCCTTGCCGGCGACGCGCACCCTGGGTTTCCTGGCCGGTAAGGGTGTCATCAAAGCTGACCTGAAGGCAGAGTTTGCTCAGGACATTGAAGCCATGTTCAGCCAAGGCCGCTGAGCCGGATTGCCAATGCTTTTGCTCGATACCCACCTGTTGCTATGGTCTGCGTTCGAGCCGGCGCGCCTGTCGGCCAAAGCGGCTAAAACGCTGCAGTCACGCGAAATTCCACTGGCATTCAGCCTGGCCAGCTTGTGGGAGGTGGCCATCAAGACATCGCTGGGCAGAGCCGACTTTTCAGTAGACCCTGGCCTGTTGCACCGGGCACTGTTAGCAGAAGGTCTGGTTGAGTTGCCGATCACAGCCTCTCATCTGACCCGAGTCTCTGTGTTGCCCTGGGTGCATCGCGACCCGTTTGATCGCTTGCTGGTGGCGCAGGCGCTCGAAGAAAAAATCACCTTGCTCACGGTCGACGCCACGCTGCGGCGTTATGGGCGGTTTGTCAAATTGATGTAACCCTAGAAACCGCAGTTGACCGCTCTCACCCGCATTCAGCACCGTTTGAACATTGAGTTTTTTGACCACGCCCGGCTTCACCCGTTGGGTGAGCGCGCTACGCAGCCGATTGAGCCGCGCTGCGGGGCGCTGGCGGCGTTGCTCCTTCTCGCGGCCATGAGGCCGTAGCGTCGTCTCGCCTTGCCAGCGCCCCGCAGCGCAGCCCACTCGGCTGCGTCCAACTGCGGTTTCTAGGGTAACCGGTCAGCCGTCGGGCGGGGCCGGCCCGGCCGTAACCAGCGATGCCATGGCGTCGGCAGCCGCACACAGCAGTGCAACGGCTTCATGTGCTGACTCAAAGGCGGCGGCCAGTTCGACCGCATCGCGCACTGACCCGTGGATCATCCGATTGCGCAGCCTGCGTACCGCTATCCACCAGTCAACGGACTGAATTCAGCCCTGGCGCTCGGCCGGTTCAGGTTGTCGATGGCGGCAGACACGGGTTCCTGCAGCCAATCCTGCAAGGCAGGCAGCAACTTGTCGGCCCAGGTGTTTTGCAGGCGGCCAAAGGGCGCTACAAAGGCATCTGTGCGTTCAGCCCAATTGATGTCGGTGCGCAGCGAGATGGCGCGCTCGGGTGTCATGGGCACCACAAACAGGCGGCTGTCGGTGATTTCCACGTGCATGGCTTCAGCCAACACGGTGTCGGCCAGCAATCGCAGTCTCGTGTTGTGACTCCTAAGTTTCGGTACCAATGAAAGCGATGCATTCGTTCGTCAGGCCAGGCGCAAACCGCAGCCATAGTCTTTTCTATGGCGAGG
>JAYUPP010000029.1:0-14947 GCA_043760045.1 Betaproteobacteria bacterium | reverse complement strand
CGGTGTTGGCGTTGGCAATGTTGTTGCCGATGATGTCCAGGTTTTTGCTGGTGGCATTGAGACCGGAGACGCCTTGCTGAAAACTCATGGAAAGTCCTTCATGAACGAGAAAAAGACAAAGACAAAGGCAAAGACAGAGACAGAGACAGAGACAGAGACAGAGACAGAGACAGAGACAGAGACAGAGACAGAGAAACAAACAGCAGTCAGTTGAAGCCCTTGACGTCGCCATAGGCAACAAGGCCGTTGTGTTTGGTTTCCAGCACCAGCGTGTTGCCGCTGGTTTGCACGGCCAGCACACGGTCGCGCATCAGCGGCGTGCCGGCCACCGCTGCGGTGCCCTGCGTGGCCACAACGCGGAACTGGTAGCCGCCACCATCGGCTTGGTCTTTGGTGGTCCAGTTGAAGCTGTGGCGGCCCACTGCCTGCGGCCCGAGGCTCAGCGTGTCCACCACCCGGCCGGCGGGGCTGAGCAGTTCCACTTTCACGTTGTCGGCACTGGTTGCCAATTCAAAACCGGCCACGCCCTGGCCCGCTGCCAGCGTCATCTGGTTGCCCTTCACCGTCACGTCGTGGCCCACCAGCGAGGCGCCGGTCAGCGCCTGCAGCTGCACAAACTGGCTGTTCAGTCCTTCAACCGTGGTGTTGAGTTTCTGGATGCCGCTCACGGTGTTGATCTGCGCCATCTGGCTCGTGATCTGCGCGTTGTCCAGCGGGTTCAACGGGTCCTGGTTCTGCAGCTGCGTGACCAGCAGCTTCAAAAAGCGGTCGGCGCTGGCGGCGTCGTTGGCGGTGACGAGCGAGCTCGTCTCGCCGTTAAGCGCCGAAAAACGCGCTTCGTTGACGTTGGAAATGGCGCCGGGAATGGCGCCGGAAATGGGGGCGGAAATGGGGGCGGTGGCCATGGTCGATCAGCTCCTGGGTTTTCAGCTCTGGCCGATTTGCAAAGTCTTCAGCAGCAGGTTGCGCGCCGTGCTCATGACTTCAACGTTGTTCTGGTAAGAGCGTGAGGCCGACATCATGTTGACCATCTCCTCCACTGCATTGACATTGCTGTAAGTCACGTAGCCGTCGGCATCGGCGCTGGGGTGTTTGGGGTCGTGCACGCGGCGGCCGGGGCTTGTGTCTTCGGTGACGGTGGACACCTTCACGCCGGCCGTGGTGTCGCGCGCGCCGGCGCCGCCCAGCGCCGTGGTTTGAAACACCACCTGGCGCGCTTTGTAGGCGCTGCCGTCAGGGCCGGCCACGGTGTCGGCATTGGCCAGGTTGGATGCCACCACGTTCAGGCGTTGGCTTTGTGCGCTGACGGCGCTGCCGGCAACGTCGAAAATGCGGAACAGGCTCATGGCTCAGCCGCCATCAGCTTTGGTTGGCGCTTTTCATCGCGTCTTGCAGCGTGCGCACGCTGCCGTTGATGAAACGCAGCGTGGCCTCGAACTTGACGGCGTTGTCAACAAATGCGCCGCGCTCGCGGTCCATGTCCACCGTGTTGTTGTCCAGCTGGGTTTGTTGCGGCTGGGCGTAGTTCAGCGCCGGCTGCGTGCGGCCACCGGCCGTCATCACATTGCGGGCGATGGCCGTGCCCAGGCTGCGGCTCACGCCGCTGGTGGCGCCTTCGGCAGCACCGCCGCCTGAAGTGGTGAATGCAGTGGCATTGCGCAGCGCGCTGGCGAAATCAAAGTCACGCGCCTTGTAGCCCGGCGTGTCGGCGTTGGCGATGTTGCCGGCAATCACCCGTTGCCGTTCGGCTCTCAACACCAGGGCCTGGCTTTGAAACTCCAGTGCATCGGTCAGGCGGGGAATCATGCAGGGCTCCTGTTCGCAGCGGGGGTCGGCAGCCGGGGGCTGAAGGGCGGGGCGTGCACTCTCAACGCTGGGCCTCATTCTGGTGAGCCAGGGCCGGAACATGAGGCCGAATAAGCCGGTGCTTTGCCGCCATATCCCCCGTCTGCAAAGCAGGGCCACCGATACATTGGTGCGGTGAAACATGCACCCTGCTCTGCCTTGGCCCACCTTGCCCGCCGCCTGCCGGTGCTTGCCGCCGTGGCCGCTTCTGCAGCCGTCGGCGCCCAGGGCGCAGCGCCGGCAGCACCTGCGCTGGCGGCGCTACCGCCGGGCCTGCTGGAGCAGGGGCTGGTGGAAATGAAGCAGGCCGCAGAAACACTCGTAAAAGCGATGGCAATGCAGCGCGCGCGCATCACCGTCACTGCTGGCGTGCCCGACAGCCGCCTGAAACTGGCGCCCTGCACCGCCGGCACGGCCAGCCTCGTGCCGGGCCTGCCGGCCTGGGGTGCCACGCGCCTGAACCTGCGCTGCACACAGGGTGCCGGCTGGAACATTCTGCTGCCGGTGAAGGTGCAGGTGTTTGCGCCCGCAGTGGTGGCGGCTTCAGCGCTGTCGTCAGGCACCGCGCTGGCCGCGTCGCACCTGGCCGTGGCTGAAGTGGATTGGGCGGCCCATGGCGGGCCACCGTCTGCATCGGCACGGTCTGCGCCAGCGCAGGCCGCAGGCCAGCCCGCCCTGTTCACCAGCACCAGCTTGCTGCACCAGCGCCAGCTGGCGCGCCCGCTGGCCCCGGGTGCGCCGGTGCGCACGCAGGACCTGCAATCGCGCCAGTGGTTTGCTGCCGGCAGCACCGTCAGCGTGGTGGCGCAAGGTGAAGGCTTTTCCGTGGTCTCTGAAGGCCAGGCGCTGACGCCCGGGCTGGAAGGCCAGCCGGTGCGCGTGCGCACCGAAAGCGGCCGTGTGCTGTCGGGTCTGGCCACCGGCGAGCGGCGCGTGGAGCTGCGGCTGTGAACAACCAGGCAACCCGCCGCAGAGCGAAAACCCCGTCAGGGGACGCAGCAGCGGCGACTGAAAAAAAGTTTGATTCAGGTCTAAAGTCAGGACCGAAGCGTTCCGATACTGTCTTCATGAAGAAGTTTCAGCCAGGCAGTGATGCACCTGACAGGAGTCCAGAATGAAGATCGGCCCCCTCGATAACAACAAACCCGTTGCCCCGGCAGCGGCCAGCGAACGCAAGTCGCCGAGCACGCCTGCAGCGTCTGCAGCAGCCAGCACCGAGGCCAGCGCCAAGGTGCAGCTGTCGGCCGCAGCAGCCGTGCTGGCCAAGCTCAGCGCCGACCCGGCTTTTGACACCGCCAAGGTGGACCGCATTGCGCAGGCCATCCGTGACGGCAAGTTCGAAGTCAACGCCGACGTCATCGCCGACAAGCTGATTGAAAACGCCGCTGAACTGCTGGGCCGCAAGCCCAGCTGACCAACCGACCATGCCTGCAGCATCACCCGCCCCTTCAACTTCGGTTGCCCGTCGCCCCGACCCGCAGCTGAATACGCTTGAGCCACCTTTGCAGAAGGTGGAGCAGCGCCTGCTGGAACTGGGTTTGGCCCTGCGCCAGCGCGATGCGGCGGCGGTGGACCGTGTGGCCAGCGAATTGCATGCCGCCCTGGCCGCAGCGGTGGACCACTTTGCGCATGCCGCCAAACACGGTGGCGTGCCGCAGGTGCTGCGCCACCGGCTGGCCCTGGCCGGTGGCCAGGTGGCCGCCCAACGCGAAGCGCTGGCGCGCGCCACGGCGTCGCTGGACCGCGCCATAGAAGTGTTGATACCGGCTGCCGCCGAAGCGCCGGCGCCTTTTTACGGCGCCGCCGGCCAGGCCACGCGCAACAGCTCACGCGGCGGTTTGCTGGCCTGAGGGCCTGACCCGCGCCAAGCGCCATCACGCTGCGGCCGCGCAGCGTACAAACGGGCAGTGACGATGGGGTGAGCACAGAAGTGCGCACCACAATACCGGGACGGATCACCGAACCTGGAGCACACCGCATGCGGCGCCACGAATTCATCCGTTCAGCAGCCTCCCTGGCCGCGCTGGGGGCTGCTGCCAGCAGCCTCTGCATGGCCACGGCAGCCCGCGCACAAACCGCGCCATGGCCCAACAAGCCACTGCGTTTGATCGTTAACTTCCCGGCCGGCGGTTCACCCGACATCGTGGCCCGCGCGGTGGCCCGGCCGCTGGCTGAAGCGCTCGGGCAAAGCGTGGTGGTGGACAACCGCTCAGACGCGGGCGGCATCATCGGCGCCGACGTGGCGGCCAAATCAGCGCCCGACGGCTACACGTTTTTGCTGGCGTCGGGCAGTGCCATGTCGATCGTGCCGCTGCTCACCCCGAAGATGCCCTTCGACGCCGAAAAAGACCTGGTGCCGGTGGCCGGCGGCGCCCGGCTCGAGGTGTTTTTGGTGGCGCGCAGCGAGCTGCCCTTCAGCAACTATGCCGAGTTCATCGCCTACGCCAAAGCCAACCCCGGCAAGCTGGCTTATGGCTCACCGGGCAACGGCACGTCGCCCCACGTGGCCGGCGAAATGTTGAAGTCGCAGGCCGGCATTTTCAGCGTGCACATTCCATATCGTGGCTGGGTTGCGGGCATGCAGGACTTGCTGGGCGGCCGCATCGACTACGGCTTCGACCCCGGTTTGTCGTTCCCGCACATCAAGTCGGGCAAGCTGCGGCTGCTGGCACTGGGCAGCACCAAACGCTCGGCGCTGTTCCCTGACACACCCACGCTGGCCGAACTGGGCCTGCGCGGTTTTGACGCCGGCACCACGCACGGGTTCTGGGCGCCGGCAGGCACACCCCCGGCCGTCATTGCGCGCATGAATGCAGAAATCAACCGCGCGCTTGTTTTGCCTGAAGTGATAACCGCCATTCGGGGTCTGGGTGCCGAGCCCCATGTGCTGACCCCGGCACAGTTTGGCGGCGTCATCCGCGACGACATGAAACGCTACGCAGCCATCATCAAAGAACGCAGCATCACGCAAGACTGAGCAAAGGCCAGCCGCTGCAAGCGTTTCGGCGCGGCAACGGGCTGGCGTGGGTGAGGGTCTGCGCTGACGGCTGCAGGCGGGCTGAAAATAGGGCCATCACCCATCACCCAAAAAAAAAGGACCGTACCCATGAGCACCGCACTGAATATCGGCTTCATCGGCCTCGGCATCATGGGCGCACCCATGGCCGGCCACTTGCGCGCGGCCGGCCACAAGCTCTTCGTCAACACCCGCAGCAAGGTGCCCGCTGCCCTGCTGGAAGCCGGCGCCGTGGCCTGCGCCAGTGCGGCCGAAGTGGCACGAAGCGCCGACGTGATTTTCACGATGCTGCCCGACACGCCCGATGTCGAGCAGGTGTTGTTTGGCACAGGCGGTGTGGCCGAAGGTTTGCGTGCCGGCAAAACCGTGGTGGACATGAGCAGCATCTCGCCCATGGCCACCAAAGACTTCGCGGCGCGCATCAACGCACAGGGCTGCGACTGTCTGGACGCACCCGTCAGCGGCGGTGAAGTGGGCGCCAAGGCGGCGTCGCTGACCATCATGGTGGGCGGCAGCGAAAGCAGCTTCGCGCGTGTGCTGCCCTTGTTGCAACTGATGGGCAAAAACATCACCCATGTGGGCGGCAACGGCGACGGCCAAACCACCAAGGTCGCCAACCAGATCATCGTGGCGCTGAACATTGCGGCCGTCAGTGAAGCCCTGGTGTTTGCCAGCAAGGCCGGTGCCGACCCGGCCAAGGTGCGGCAGGCGCTGATGGGCGGGTTTGCGGCCAGCCGCATTCTGGAAGTGCACGGCGAGCGCATGATCAAACGCACCTTCAACCCGGGCTTCCGCATCAAGCTGCACCAGAAAGACCTGAACCTGGCGCTGCAAGGCGCGCGTGAACTGGGCGTGAGCTTGCCGCAAACCGCCGGTGCAGCGCAGCTGATGCAGGCCGTGGCCGCCCAGGGTGGGGCCGAGCTGGACCATTCGGCGCTGGTCAAAGCGCTCGAACTGCTGGCCGGCCACGAGCTGGCCCAAGCGTGAGCGCCGAAGCTCGCGCCAGCGTGTTGGCGACCGCCGGCCTCAGTTTCAAGATGCGGGGCAACGCCCCGGATCCTGGAACACTTCGACATCAAGCAGCATGAACGACCCCATTGCCTGGCTGCGCGTCTCCTCGTGTGTGCTGCCGCTGGCGACGCCCATCAGCGACGCCAAGGTGCTGACGGGCCGTCAAAAGCCGATGACGGAAATTGCGCTGCTGTTTGCCGAAGTGCAATCCGCCAGCGGCCATGAAGGGCTGGGCTTCAGCTATGCCAAACGTGCCGGCGGCCCGGGGCAGTTTGCGCACGCCCAAGAGCTTGCCCCGGCCCTGCTGGGCGAAGACGCCAGCGACATCGGCAAGCTGTGGCACAAACTCTGCTGGGCCGGCGCATCGGTGGGCCGCAGCGGCCTGGCCACGCAGGCCATCGGCGCTTTTGACGTCGCGCTGTACGACCTGAAAGCGCGCCGCGCCAATTTGTCGTTAGCCAAGCTGCTGGGCAGTTACCGCGACAGCGTGGCCTGCTACAACACCTCGGGCGGCTTCTTGCACACGCCGCTGGACCAGCTGCTGGTGAACGCTGCGGCGTCGCGCGAGCGCGGCATCGGCGGCATCAAGCTGAAGGTGGGCCAGCCCGACCGGGCACTCGACATTCAGCGTGTGGCTGCCGTGCGCAAGCATCTGGGCGACGATGCACCGCTGATGGTGGACGCCAACCAGCAATGGGACCGGCCCACCGCACAACGCATGTGCCGCCACTTCGAAAGCCTGAATCTCGTCTGGATCGAAGAGCCGCTGGACGCTTACGACCACACCGGCCACGCCGCGCTGGCGGCGCAGTTCGACACCCCCATCGCCACCGGCGAAATGTTGACCAGCGCCGCCGAACACGGTGACCTCATTCGCCACCGCGCTGCAGATTATTTGATGCCCGACGCGCCGCGTGTGGGCGGCATCACGCCCTTCCTGAAAATTGCTGCGCAGGCCGACCAAGCGGGCCTGATGCTGGCGCCGCACTTCGCGATGGAACTGCATGTGCACCTGGCGGCGGCCTACCCCAGCGAGCCCTGGGTGGAACACTTCGACTGGCTGGAGCCGCTGTTCAACGAAAGGCTGGAAATCAAGGCCGGCCGCATGATGGTGCCCACACGGCCCGGCCTGGGCTTGAGCTTGAGCGAACAGGCGCGCTTGTGGACCCGCGAAAGCGCCGAATTCGGCGTGCGGCCTTGAACGGCAGCCGGTGCAGCATGTCTAAACCACCGCTGACCATTTGCATGCACGAGCGCGACAACGTCGCGATTGTGGCCAACGACGGCGGCCTGGCCGCCGGCACCGTGCTGGCGAGCGGCCTGGTGCTGGTGGACCGTGTGCCACAAGGCCACAAAGTGGCGTTGTGTGACATTGCTTCTGACGCACCGGTGCTGCGTTATGGCATCAGCATCGGCAGCGCGCTGCGCGTCATACCCGCTGGCAGCTGGGTGCATGAGCGTTTGTTGAAGATGCCCGAAGCGCTGGGCCTGGAAGGCTTGCCGATGCCTGCTGAAGGCGCAGCGCTGACTCTTGTAGCCCAGCCGCCGCTGTTGGGCTACACCTTCCAGGGTTACCGCAACGCCGACGGCTCGGTGGGCACCCGCAACATCCTGGCCATCACGCAAACCGTGCAGTGTGTGGCGGGCGTCACCCACTTTGCCGTGCAGCGCATCAAAGCCGAGCTGCTGCCGCGTTACACGAGCGTGGACGACGTGGTGGCGCTGGAACACGGCTACGGCTGCGGCGTGGCCATTGACGCGCCCGACGCGGCCATTCCCATCCGCACGCTGCGCAACATCAGCCTGAACCCCAACTTCGGTGGTGAGGTGATGGTGGTCAGCCTGGGTTGCGAAAAACTGCAGCCTGAACGGCTGCTGCCGCCGGGCAGTTTTGCCATTGCCGATGAACGCACAGCCGCAGGCGGGCCTGAAAACGCGCCACTCGACGTGGTGTGCCTGCAAGACGACGGCCACGTCGGCTTCATGTCGATGGTGGACGCCATCGTGCGCCAGGCCGAACCCCACTTGCAGCGCCTGCACGCGCGCCGCCGCGAAACCGTGCCGGCCAGCGAGCTGGTGGTGGGCGTGCAGTGCGGCGGCAGCGACGCCTTCAGCGGCGTCACCGCCAACCCCGCAGTCGGTTACTGCACTGATCTTCTGGTGCGCGCCGGCGCCAGCGTGATGTTCTCGGAAACCACCGAGGTGCGCGACGGCATCGACCAGCTGACGCGCCGTGCCAGCACGCCGGCGGTGGCCGCGCGCATGATCGAAGAGATGGCTTGGTACGACGCTTATCTGAAGCGCGGCGGCGCCGACCGCAGCGCCAACACCACGCCGGGCAACAAAAAGGGCGGCTTGTCGAACATCGTTGAAAAGGCGATGGGCTCGATCGTCAAGTCGGGCAGCGCGCCCATCTCCAACGTCTTGTCGCCGGGTGAAAAGCTCAGGCACAAAGGGCTGACGTACGCCGCCACACCGGCCAGTGATTTCATCTGCGGCACGCTGCAGTTGGCCGCCGGCATGAACCTGCATGTTTTCACCACCGGGCGCGGCACGCCTTACGGCCTGGCCGCTGTGCCGGTGATCAAGGTGGCCACGCGCAGCGACCTGGCGCGGCGCTGGCACGACCTGATGGACATCAACGCCGGCACCATCTGCGACGGCACCGCCACCATAGAAGACGTCGGCTGGGAACTGTTCCACCTGATGCTGGACGTGGCCAGCGGGCGCAAAAAAACCTGGGCTGAACACTGGAAGCTGCACAACGCGCTGGTGCTGTTCAACCCGGCGCCGGTGACTTGACTTGACTTGACTTGACTTGACTTGATGCGGCAGCGGCGCCAAAGCGCTGTCCACCAGCCCAGCAGCCGGTCAGGCTTGCAGACGCCAATCCGCGCTGTTGATGACCACCCGCTGCGCTTTGCTGACCTGGCTGCCATCGGTAACCCTGGCCGACGAACCAAAGTACTGAATCTCTACCAGGGCAGCGCCTACCCTGGTGTCTATCCGCTGGGCAAACCGCAACCGCCGTGGTGCCCCACAGGTTCGGCCCGCATTCAGAAAACTCTGAGAGTGCGACGCTGGATTGCGCGGCGATAGGCTGCTATCACAAATCGATTGCCGACGCTACCCCGTGCTTTATGACTTGACCAGCGGCCTGCAGGTGCAGACGACGATTGGGATAGGGCAGCGCTCGCAAGCGCGAGCACCTGCGAAGCCAAGGGAGGCTCGACATGTCAGTATTTTTTGCGTGCAAGCTGCGGTTTTCTCGTGGTTTTGCAGTCTCCACTCGGCGAGGGGCTGCAGTCTTTCTTGCATGGGGGACAGTGCTTGCTGCACTGAGTACTGAGGCGCTGAGCGCCCCGTCCGACTGCATCGAGCAAGGCGGGCTCGCCGTCTGCAGCGCACCCAATGTGGGGGCCTGGTCTTACGGCTTATGTGACGAGGCCGGTACCTTCGTGAGCCGATACCGCGCCTGGTGTGAAGTTCGCGGGGGAACTTATCTGGGCGTTAACGAGGGCTGCCGGGGAGACACGCCCGATACAGAGACCACCCTCTACTCGCGGTCGCTCGCCTTTTCGCACAAGATTCACGAACCCAGAAGTTGCACGGGCACTGACACCGGATGGGGCCAAACGGTCAGTTCTTCCTTGTGCTGGTCTGGCGGGCCGACCTACCAGAACGGAATACTGACCATCGATTACCGAACGATGAGATTCAGTTGCGGCGACACGGGCGAAACCATTCGTGCCGGACGCTGGCGCGCGTTAACTTGCCCAGCCGGGACCCAGGAACGCACCGTTGGAACACAAACGGTATGCGTGCACCCGGTAGACGCCACTTGCCCAGTTGGCAACCCGATCCATCCTGCTACTGGTCGCAAGGTACAAACCGAACGAGACTGGACTTTCGAAGGCGTTGACTTCGAACGTTTTTACTCGTCGACCGGGTCCATAACTCAATACGCGGCGGCCGGGCTGACGCCAACCATCGACACCGTGTGGCGCCACACGTTTGATGTGCGTTTGCAGCCCGTCATTGCCAACGGCTTCGTGGTGGCTGCAGTCAGCTGGCCCGACGGCCGCATCCAGTACTTCCGCAGCAACGGCTCAGCCGTCTTGCCCACGCCGGACAACAACTCCCGTCTGCAAACAACGGCTGGCGGAACCATCGTCAGGCACGCCGACACGGCCTATCGGTTTTCAAACTCTGGAAATTTGGTAGCGATGACCACGGCAGCAGGCCTCACCTTCAGCATGCGATATGCCGACGGCACGCTGGGATCGGGTGGACAAGCCGCCGTAGACAGCGCAGGCGTGCTGCTGCCAGCGCCGGTTCCCGCAGGCCAATTGATTGAAGTTGTTTCATCACACGGTCGCCGGCTGCGGTTTGACCGCGATGCCGCCGGACGTCTGACCCAGATATGGCCACCGGGCGCCGTTACGCCTGTGCGTTATGCCTACGGTGCTGATGAGAACCTTTCCCGGGTGACTTACCCCGATCTGTCGGCGCGTGAATATGTCTACAACGAACCAGCCTTTACATCTGGCGCAAACCTCCCCAAAGCCCTGACAGGGGTGTTCAACGCGGGCTTGGGGCTGGGAACCCAACGCTTTGCCACCTACACCTACAACTCACTGGGCCAGGCTGTAAGTACTGAACACGCTGGCGGCGTCTATCGATACCTTTTGTCCGCCGCCGGCAACGGCACGTCGAGTAATGTGCAAACGCCCAACGGGTCGATCAGAACACACTGGCTTGCGAATGTAGGCGGTGTCTGGCGGACGGCTGGTCAGTCGCAACCCGGCGGTTCCGGCTGCGCTGCCAGCACCAGTGCCCAAAGCTACGACGGCAATGGCAACACCGTCAGCCGCGATGACTTCAATGGCAACCGCACCTGCATGACGAACGATTTGGGCCGCAACCTGGAAACATCACGCATTGAGGGCCTGACATCCAGCACCAGTTGCGCCACCGCCCCGCCCGTAGGCGCCGGGCTGCCACCCAATGCCCGAAGAATCAGCACCCAGTGGCACCCCGATTGGCCGTTGCGCACCCGCATGGCTGAGCCTGGCCGCGTCACCACATATGTCTACAACGGCCAATTCGACCCCTACGCGGCGGGCGCCATCGCCAACTGCGCCCCTGCCGCAGCCGTGCTTCCCGACGGCAAGCGCATCGCCGTGCTGTGCCGCCATGTTGAACAGGCCACCACCGACGCCAACGGTGCATTGGGTTTCGCCGCTGGGGCGGAAGTTGGCGTACCAACACGCGAGCACCGCTGGACATACAACGAAGCGGGCCTGGTTCTGACGCATGACGGCCCCCGCACCGATGTGGCCGACATCACCACCAACCAGTACTACAGCAGCACCAGCTTTACAGGCGGCGACCCCAATGCCGCCGGCTACACCAAAGGCGACCTGCAGCAAACCACCAACGCCGCAGGCCACACGACGCGCTACACGAAGTACAACAAGCTGGGCCTTGTGCTGGAGATGGTGGACCCCAACGGCGTCATCACCCAAAACAATTACGACGCTCGACAGCGGCTTTCGAGCACCACGGTAGCGGGCTTGGTAACGAGCTACAGCTACACAGCGACAGGGCTGGTCAAGCGGGTCACGCAGGCCGATCAAAGCTGGGTGCAACACGACCACGACCCGGCGCAACGTCTCGTCCGTCTCACCGACCACCTGGGGAACAGCATCAGCTATACGCTGGACGCGGCAGGCAACCGTACGGCTGAAGAAGTACGCGACCCGTCGAACCAATTGCGCCGCGTGCTGACTCGCAGCTTCGACGCGCTGGGCCGGGTGCAGCAGTTGACTGGGCGGGAGCAGGCACCATGAACCAGAACCCAATCTACTCGCATCGGGCAAGCCAGACCCAAGGTCCAGCTTGGCTGCCGGCATTAGCCGCCGCCTTAAGCCTTTCTATCAGCCCCGCCAGCCACGCGCAGGCCCTGCCGACGTCTCCTGCCCCAGTGGTGCAGTTCGAATACGACGCCCAAGGCAACCCCACCCGCGTCATTCAAGCCCCGAATGTATTGAGTTTCGCCACCCGCCACAGCTACGACACTTTGCTGCGCAAGCGCAGTACTGCAGACGCCCGTGCCGGAATCACGCGCCTGGACTACAACGGCCGCGATCAAGTCACGCAGGTCACCGACCCACGCAGTTTGATCACCTCAAGCCCGCGCAACGGTCTGGGTGATGTGACGTCCCTGCAGAGCCCAGATACCGGGTCGGGCGCGCGCTACTACGACGCTGCTGGCAATCTGTTTTCCGGCACCGACGGCCGCAGCGCCACGGCAACTTACAGCCATGACACGCTGAACCGCCTGCGGTCGGTCAGCTACTCGCATGCGGGCTGCGGGATACAGACTTTCACCTGGAGCTACGACCAAACGGGCCCAGGCTTCAGCCATGGCATCGGACGCCTGACCAGCACCGGCCACCCGGCCGGCAGCAGCGCCTACGCCTACGACGCGCTCGGCAGGCTCGTCACCCACACGCAGCTGGCCCTGAACGCCACAGGGGCCAATGTCAGCCTCAGTACCCGATACGCCTATGACGCTGCCGGTCACATCATCAGCATGACCTTCCCATCGGGCCGGGTGCTTTACATCAACCGCAGCAACGGCCTGGCCAGCAGCATCACCTTGGCGGCCAGCGCTGGCGCCCCAGCCCAATTGCTGATGACGCAACTGCAGCACGAACCCTTCGGCGCGGTTCGTGCATGGCAGTGGCAATACAACAACGGGCCGCAGTGGCATGAACGGGTATTCGATAGTGCTGCGCGCCTGGTGCGGTATCCGCTGGGCAGCGTGTTGCGCAATGTCAGTTACGACGCCGCAGACCGGATCAGCGCTTACACACATATTGACCGTTATTCTGGAGTCGCAAGCACCGCATCTGCGGCGCTGAACCAGGCTTTTTCCCATGACGAAGTGGGCCGTCTGGTGCGGTTCACTGGCGGTGGAGCAATCGTGGGCTACGCTTACGACGCAAACGGCAATCGCTTGCGGACAGTCAGAATCAGCAGTGCCGAAGGCTCCGTCTTCAGGAACCACACCATTGCCAACACCAGCAATCGCCTGCTCGCCATTGACAACCCCACCCGAAACCTGACCCACGATGGGGCAGGCAACACTACCGTCGACGTGCAAAACTCCAAGGGCTGGTTGGCCATCTATGACGCGACCGGTCGCCAAAGTGAACTTGCGACGCTGAATGCAGGCACGGGCGGCCCCAGATTTAGATACGACTACAACGCACAAGGGCAACGCATTGCAAAGTGGTTGAACACGACCCAGCAGCATGTCGGAATTGCGTTTGTCTACGACCAGCAAGGCCAGGTACTGGGCGAGTACAACCACCTTACAGGGGCTGCCCTGCGTGAGTACATCTGGTTCCAGGGCATGCCTGTGGCAGTGATTGCATACGAGCAGTTGGTTTCATCCCTTCCAGCACCTGTGTTCTACATACACAGTGACCACTTGAACACGCCTCGCGTTGTTCTGGACCGCAACGGCGTACAGCGCTGGAGCTGGTTCGACGCACCGTTTGGCGACAGCAGCCCCCAGACGAACCCAATGGGATTGGGGGAGTTCGAGCTGAACCTGCGAATGCCCGGTCAGTATTTCGACAAGGAGAGCGGGCTGAGCCAGAACTGGCATCGGGAATACGACGCGTCTTTGGGGCGGTACACCCAGTCCGATCCCATCGGGCTACAGGGGGGCATTAACACGTACGCATACGTGGGCGGAAACCCAATCAGTCGCATTGATCCCGATGGTCGCCTTGCATTCGCAATCCCGTTCATTCCGGCCATCATCACCGGTGCCGATTTGGCGATTGGCGCGGCCATCGGCGTAGGTGCGTATGCCATTGATCGAATGTTCAGCAACTCGAATAGGCCGCCGCCGGGCTCGGTGCCCATCAGCGGCTCGCCGTGGTCCGGTGATCACGGCGGAATCAAGGGCGCCCTTGGCCTTGGTGGTCGTGACTCGGTCTTCATCGATCCACAAGGCAACGTGTGGGTACAGCGCCCGGACGGCTCTTGGTCTAACGAGGGTCCTGCGTCCGACTACACGGGTAGCGGCAAGGCGAGTGGCCGTCGCGGCAAAGACCGGGACAAGAACTGCCCATGAACGCCTACAAGTTCAGCGTCAATGTTGTTGTGCGACACCAGTCGCGCCGTGCTGAAGAGATAGCTTCGGCGCTTGACTGGGAGCCTGACAACGCATGGTCAGCGGGAGACAGTCGCGTTACCCCGGCGGGCACAAAGCTGCCCGGCACCCGTCAGGGCACGATGTGCGCCTTTAGGTTCGAATCTGATGAGGGTCAGGCTACTTCCGCCGTGGCCGAGAAAGTCGAGCATCTGCTCTGTAGGCGAATCTATGTGAGCGAACTACTCGGCTCTGGCGGCACGTTGGCTCTGAACATTGGCCTGAACGGTCAGTTCAATTCCAGCCTCGATCTGTTGCCCGAGACATTGCGAGTGATCAGCGAACTCGGTATCAGCCTCTCAGTCGAGTGCTTCCCCGATGGCTAGCCGGCGGGGCGTGGCGATCAAGCCTTGCCTTTTGCCCCCGAAGTCTTCTTGCTGCCCTTGTCCTCGTGCGTGACGAACCCGATCGGCCGCTTGGGCGGATCGGGCAGCGTCATGAGCTGGTTGACCGCCTCGATGAGCTTGCGCAGCTGAGCGCGGGTGTTGCTGCTGAAGGTGTCATGCGTCAGCGCAAGTCCTTCGGTCTTCTGCTCCAGCTCGGCCAGCCGCTTGGCCAGGTCGGCATGCACGCTGGCCAGCTCGCGCATGCGCACAAAGGCGCGCACGACGAAGATGCCCATCTCCACCGCCTGGGGTGAAGCCAGCACGTTGGCCGCCTGGATGGCGCCGTGCTCGGTGAAGGCGTAGGGCAGCACCTTGGAGAACTTCAGCTTGGCGAGGTGGTCGCAATTTGTGCGAAGCCTCGGGGTCAAGTCTTGCTTCTTGCCTCCAGCCGCTCGACGGCCTCCCGCGCGGTGATGATCGGGATGCCCTGGAAGCTGCCCATCTGGGGCGCTGGGG
>JAYUPP010000028.1:0-5331 GCA_043760045.1 Betaproteobacteria bacterium | reverse complement strand
GAAGAAGGCTCGGCCTTCCGCTTCATTGCTGAACAGGGCGTGAAAGCCAGCGAACACCACGATGCACGCTGGTCGAGAGCATCGACAAACACACCTGGATCAGCATGTCGGTGGACCGCTCGGTGGGCAACATCCAGAACCGACTGCAGGACGGCATGCGGTGCTGGCCACGGTCGGCTCGACCGCACCGTTCGTGGGCCTGTTCGGCACCGTCTGGGGCATCTACAACGCGCTGGTCAAGATCGGCATCAGCGGGCAGGCGTCAATCGACAAAGTGGCCGGCCCGGTGGGCGAATCGCTCATCATGACCGCCATCGGCCTGGCCGTGGCCGTGCCGGCAGTGATGGGCTACAACTGGCTGATCCGCCGCAACAAGGCCATCATGGACCAGACCCGTGCATTTTCAGGCGACCTGCTCAACGTGCTGCTGGCCGGCAAGCGCTGAACCACCGGCCCAGCAGGAGCAAGCAGCCATGGCGATGCAAGTTGGGGCCCCGGAAGGTGGCGACGAAGAGCAGCTGAACAACAGCATCAACACCACCCCGCTGGTGGACGTGATGCTGGTGTTGCTGATCATCTTCCTGATCACGATTCCGGTCGTGACGCAGACCATCAAGCTGGATCTGCCGAAAGAGAACAACATCCCGCTGCAAACCAAGCCCGAAAACATCGTCATTGCCGTCAACCGCGAAGGCGAGATTTATTGGGGCATCGAACGTCTGCCCGACATTGAAGCGCTGGTCACGCGCTTGAAGCTGCAGGCGGTGAAAGAGCCGCAGCCCGAGGTGCACATCCGCGGCGACAACGAAGTGCGTTATGAATCGGTGGGCCGCGTGGTGGTGGCCTGCCAGCGTGCGGGCATCTTCAAGGTTGGGTTCATCACCGAGCCGGCAGCAGGCGGTGCCGTGCGCCGCCAATAGGCACTTCAGCCCCTGCGGCCCTTCAGCCCCTTTCAGCCCCTTCAGCTTTCTCCAGCCGCAAGCCCTTTATGTCGTTCAGGGCGCACGGCGGCTATTGATTCACCACAGCAGGACAGTCCCCATGGGCATGAACGTAGGAAATTCCAGCGCCGAAGACAGCGGCGAGGTGATGGTGGACATCAACACCACGCCGCTCATCGACGTGATGTTGGTGCTGCTCATCATGTTCATCATCACCATCCCCATCCAGACCCACGCGGTGAAGATGAACATGCCGGTGCCGAACAGCGCGGCACCGCCACCGAAGCCGCCTGAAGTGGTGCGCATCGACGTCGACTTCGATGGCACCATCGGCTGGAATGGCGAAATCATCACGGCCGGCGATCGCGGTGCCATCGAATCGCGGTTGGCAGCACTCGCCGCGCTGCCCGACCAGCCTGAGGTGCACCTGCGGCCGAACAAACTCGTTACTTACAAACATGTGGCGATGATCATGGCCACGGCGCAACGCCTGGGCGTGACCAAGATCGGCATTGTGGGTAACGAGCAGTTCCTCTGACGATCAGCCGATGGGCTTGATGCGGGCCACGCCCCGGGTCATGACGGGCATTCACAAAATTCTTGCCGATGATGAAGACTTCCAGCACTTTCGCCATTGCCACTGCCCTTGCCCTGTTCGCAGCTGCGGGCGGCCTCAGCGGTTCTGCTGCAGCGCAGGGCATGCGAGCCGAAGTGGGCAAGCCGCTGCAACAAGCCAGTGAACTGCTGCGTGCAGGCAAAGCCAAAGAGGCACTTGCGAAAGCGCGCGAAGCCGATGCCGTGGGCGGCAAAACCGGCGCCGAACAGCTGACCATCGACCGCATGAAAGCCGCTGCGGCCCAACGCGCCGGCGAAAGCGGCACTGCGGTGCAGGCGCTGGAATCCATCTACGGCCGCGTGGGCGGCGCTGAACAGGGCCAGATTGCCGAGCAGCTGGCGTCGGCTTATGCGCAGCAGCGCAACAACGGCAAGGCCAGCGAATGGGTGGCCAAAGCGGTGGCTGCGGGCAACAACGGCGGCGGCATCAAACAATTGCAGGCTTACCTGCAGTCTTCCAGTGGCGACTACAACGCCATCGCCCGCGACGCGGGTGCGGCCGTAACCGGCGCCGAACAAGCCGGCCGCCGCCCTGCTGAAGACGACCTGTTGCGGCTGGCCGATGCACAACAGCGCTTGAACAACGCCAACGGCCAGATCACTACGCTGGAGAAACTGGCGCTTTTCTACCCGAAGAAAGAATACTGGAACGCCTACCTCGGCCGCTTGCCGCGCAAGCCCGGCTTTGCCGACCGCTTTGCACTCGACGTGCTGCGCCTGAAGCTGGCCACGGGAACGCTGACGCGCACCGACGACTACATGGAACTGGCGCAGCTGTCGCTGCAGGCGGGTTTGCCCACTGAGGCGCGTTCCATCATCGACCAGGGCATCAAAGCGGGCGTGATGGGCACGGGCGCAGAGGCCGGCCGCCACCAGCGGCTGCGCGAACTGGCCGTGAAACAGGAGGCCGAGACCAAGACCTCATTGCCCAACCAGGCCGCTGAGGCGGCGGGTTTCAAAGAGGGTGACGCGCTGGTGAAGGTGGGCACCACTTACGCGTCGATGGGTGAGCTGGACAAAGGCATCGAACTCATCAAACGGGGCATTGCCAAAGGCAATCTGAAACGGCCTGAAGATGCCAAGCTGCGGCTCGGCCTGGCGCAGCTGAAGTCGGCCAAAGACAAAGCAGCCGGCGTGCAGACACTGCGCAGCATCAAAGGCAGCGACGGCGTGTCCGAAATTGCGCGCACCTGGGCGGCGCTGGGGCCGGGCTGACGTCACGGCTGGTCATTTGCACCGGCCAGGCAGCAAACCATGGCGCCGCGCCAGCGCCACCTGGCGTTCAATCTCGCGGTCGCGCACACCTTCCTGGTGCAGCGCCTGCGCGGTTTGCACCAGATAGTCCAGCGTGCTGCCGTAGCGCCCCTGCGCGTGGCGCAGCATGTGCAACAACTCTTCGTCAGCCAGCCGGTGCAAACAAGCCGGGCTGCTGCGCGGCAGCGTGAAGGCCAGCGCCGGCACGGTGCCGCCGGCGGTGCGGCACGGCAACACACGCGCGTCGTACACGCCGGTGGGCATTTCGCGCGCCCACAGCTGCTGCAAGTCGTGCTCCAGACGTTCCGGCCGCAGCCGGTAAGCAAAACCCCGGCAGGCGCCGCCGCTGAGCAGCGCAAACACGAGGCCCGGCATTTGTGGCGTGCCCCGGTTCACGCGTGAACGCATGCGCAAGGCGCGGTGCCAGCCGTGCAGCAAGGCACTGCGGCGCTCCAGCGCGTGGAACTCGGGCCGCCAGATCAGCGACGCGTAGCCAAACACCCAGCACGCCTGGTCGCGCGGCCACTGCGCACGCAGTTGTTGGTAAGCGGCGTCGGGGTCGCGCACGATGAGATCGGCCTCCACAAGCTGTGGCAACAAAGGATGGGCATTCAGGGTCGTGTGCACAGCATCAAGCATGCCCGCAGCTGCGCCGGCGCACAAGCCAAGGACTGCCGCAGTGTCAATTTGACGATGTAACTCGGTTACTAAATAATCAAAGCACCGGTTACAACCCCAAGCCCGCATGAACAGCGCCATCTCCGCCGCCCTCACCGCTATCACGCAGCGCATAGTTGAACGCAGCCGCCCCACACGCAGCGCCTACCTGCAGCGCATCAACCGGCTGCTGACCCGACCGCCCAGCGTTGACCGCATGGGCTGCGCCAATGTGGCGCATGCTTTTGCCGCGCTGCCGGCAAACGACAAACTGCGCGTGGTGGCGCGCATCGAACAAACCCGCGCACCACACATCGGCGTCATCACCGCCTACAACGACATGTTGTCGGCGCACCAGCCCTACGAAAGTTACCCGGCGCTGATTCGCGACGAAGCACAGCGCCAAGGCGCCACGGTGCAGGTGGCCGGCGGTGTGCCCGCCATGTGCGACGGCGTCACGCAGGGCCTGCCGGGCATGGAACTGAGCCTGTTTTCGCGCGACACCATAGCCATGGCCACCGCCATCGGCCTGACCCACGATGTGTATGACGCAGTGTTGCTGCTTGGCGTGTGCGACAAGATCGTGCCCGGCCTGTTGATCGGCGCGCTGCACTTCGGCCACCTGCCCTGTGTATTTGTGCCCGCCGGGCCCATGAGCACCGGCCTGTCCAACGACGACAAGTCCAAGGTCAGGGAACAGGCCGCGCGCGGGCTGGTGGGGCGCAGCGAACTGCTGCAGGCCGAAAGCGCGGCCTATCACGGCCCCGGCACCTGCACCTTTTATGGCACGGCCAACAGCAACCAGATGCTGCTGGAAGCGATGGGCCTGCATGTGCCCGGCGCGGCTTTTGTGCACCCCCACGCGGGCCTGCGCGAAGCCCTGACACGCGAGGCGGTGCGCAGCGCGCTGGCCATCACACGCGAGGGGCCGCGTTTCACACCCATGGGCCGGCTGGTGGACGAAAAAGTGATCGTGAACGCAATGGTGGCGCTGCTGGCCACCGGCGGCAGCACCAACCACCTGATCCACTGGGTGGCGGTGGCGCGCGCCGCCGGCATCGTCATCGACTGGACCGACTTTGCCGACTTGTCGGCGGCAACCCCGTTGCTGGCGCGTGTCTACCCCAACGGCAGCGCCGACGTGAACCAGTTCCAGGCCGCAGGCGGCCCGGCTTATGTGTTGCGCCAGTTGCTGAACTGCGGTGGCTTGCATGCTGATGTGGCCACCGTCAGCGCCGGTGGCTTGCCAGACTACGGCGCCAACCCGGTGCTGGAAGCTGGCAAGCTGCAGTGGCAACCCGTCACCACCAGCGGCGACCACAGCGTGCTGCGCCCGCCCGCAGCACCTTTTTCAGCCAGCGGGGGCCTGAAGCTGCTGCAGGGCAACCTGGGCCGCGCCGTCATCAAGACTTCGGCAGTGCCTGATGACCGCCACATCATCGAAGCACCGGCGCGTGTGTTCACAACCCAAGAAGGGCTGCACGCGGCGTTCAAGGCCGGCGAGCTGAACCGTGACGTGGTGGTGGTGGTGCGCTTCCAGGGCCCGCAGGCCAACGGCATGCCCGAACTGCACAAGCTGACGCCGCCACTGGCGGTGCTGCAGGGCCTGGGGCACCGCGTGGCGCTGGTCACCGACGGCCGCATGAGCGGCGCCAGCGGCAAGGTGCCCGCCGCCATCCACTGCAGCCCCGAAGCGCTGGCCGGCGGCGCGCTGGCGCGCGTGCAAGACGGTGACTTGATCCGCATGGACGCCGTGGCCGGCACACTGGACGCGCTGGTGCCGGCCGCTGTGTGGGCGGCGCGGCCGTGCGCCACCATCGACCCCGCGCAGGCCGAAGCGAACGGCCACGACCTCGGCCGCGAG
>JAYUPP010000027.1:0-15038 GCA_043760045.1 Betaproteobacteria bacterium | reverse complement strand
CCCAGCGCACGCCCTGGCTGGGCAACAGCGCGGTGGGGTACCACGCCGCTTCGGCAAAGTAGCGCATGAATTCGCCACGGGCCATCTCGCCGCCGCCGCGCGCATCGGCCACGGTGAACAAGCCAAACAGTTTTGCAATTAACAGGCCCTGGCCGGCGATGTAGCTGTCCTGCACACACGCGGGCACGGCGGGCAACATGTTGACCTGGGCATTCCACAAGAAGCCGGGTCGTGAACCGTTAAAAGCGGTGACGACTTGCTGTTGCGACGTGAAGGGTTTCCACGCTTCGGCGGTGTCCGACAGGTTGATGGTGCCTGCCAGTTCAATGGTGGCTGCGGCAATCATCGGTTGGCCTTCAGTCAGCACCGCTCGAAAGTAACGCTGCACGGGCGCTGGCAGCCCTTGCAGTTCACGCGCGTCAAAGCGGGTGGCTGACGCTGCCGTGCACAGCGGCCGCCCTTGAGCGGGGTTGTGCACACCCACGCGGCCCGATTCAAGCTGCACCGCCTGGGTGCGAACCCGTTCGTCCCAGCGGCTGGCGCCAAGCAGCCGCAGTGCCAGCACGGTGAGCGCCACCGCGCCCAGCACCGCACCCAACCACAGCAGCCCTGTCATTGCTGTTCCTTTGTTATGCATCACTGGCCGTGCCAGCCCGGTGGCCCGCAAACCGGTTGATCTTCCGTGGCAGGCTGCACACGGCGCCACAAGCGTGGGCCGCTGGCTGCAAGCCTGCTTGCTGCGGGGCCTGCAGGTCTGTGCGACGCCGCACCGACGCCGGGGTTTTGATCCCGCACAAGCCAGAGCAGCCGCCCACGCCGCACCCGTGAGCAGCGTTTCAGGCGCAGGATGCGCGCAACTTTCACATCAACCCGACGCTGTCGTCGCACGGGGCCCCCATGAAAACCACCGATCTGCATGTCGACGAAACTGCCGCCAGCCACCTGGCGCCGCGCAAGTTGTTGGCCATGGCTGGCGACCGGGCCGAGCCGACGCGCCAACAACTTCGTGCGGACGGCCACGCCGATTGGGAACTGCTGTGTGTCATCGACAGCGGGGGGCAACTGCTGGGCACCCTGACGGCGGCTGAACTGCTGGTGTTGCCGGACGCAGCCGTGCTGGGTGCAGTGGTGCGGCGCGACCGGCCCCGCGTGCAATCCGATGCCGACCAGGAAGCCATGGCCTCGATGGCGTTGCAAAACGGTGTCGCAGCGATGCCGGTGGTTGACGCAGCGGGCCACTTGATGGGGGTGGTGGGTTCGGTGGCCCTGATGGACATCCTGCGCCGCGAGCACGTTGAAGACCTGCACCGCCTGGCCGGTGTCACGCGTGAGTCGGACGATGCCCGCAACGCGCTTGAAGCGCCGCCGCTGCGCAGTGCGCGCCACCGGCTGCCGTGGTTGATCGTGGGCCTGGGTGGCAGCGTGCTTGCCACCTTCATCGTGGCCCGCTTCGAGGCCGCCTTGGCTGTCATGCCGGCGCTGGCCTTTTTTGTGCCCGGGCTCGTTTACCTGGCCGACGCCATCGGCACGCAGAGCGAGGCAGTGGCGGTGCGCGGCTTGTCGCTCAGCCGGGTCGGCATCGGCCGCCTGATCGGCAACGAACTGCGCACGGGGCTGTTGGTCGGTGGTGTGTTGGCGCTGCTGGCGTTGCCCATGGTGTGGTTCGCATTTGGCGAACCCCGGCTGGCGGTGGCCGTTGCGCTGGCTTTGGCAGGCGCCAGCGTCGTGGTCTCGGTGCTCGGGCTGGTGCTGCCGTGGCTGCTGGCCCGCCTCGGCACCGACCCCGCCTACGGCAGCGGCCCCTTGGCAACCATCGTGCAGGACGTGCTGAGCCTGTTGATTTATTTCGGCAGCGTCACGGCCATTGTGTTGTGAGCAATGCCGTTGCCGGGCGGCCGCGTGCATCACCGAACGTCGCACGCGGCCTGGTGCAGCAGGCCCTGAATTTCAAGTTGTGCTTTGCGCCGTGCCGTGCCGGGCCGTCACGTTGATGCGGGCCCGTGCCGAGCTGTCATGTTGATGCCGGCCCGGGCCGAGCCGCTGCGCCATGCCCGGTCGATGTGCGCCGACGGTTCCAGGCACGGTGCACCAGCTTGCGTATCTCTGCCGTCCACAGCACCAGGCTGGCCATGCCGATGCAAGCCAGCCACTGTGTGGCGTCGTGTGGCACGGTGCCGAAGGCCTTGTTCAGCAGCGGCACGTGCACCACCGCCACCTGCCGCAGCGCCGACAGCGCCACCGCGGCCCACAACCAGCGGTTGGCAAACAAGCCCTGCCAGGCGCTGGCCGTGGCGGAGCGCGCGTTGAAGAAGTTGAACCCAGATTCCGCAGTTGACCGCTTCCCTCCGCTGGCTACACCACGTGAACATTGACATTGGTACGCACGACAAGGTTCACCTGTTGGGTGCGAGCGCTACGCACCCGATTGAGCCGCCCTGCGGCACGCTGGCTGCGTTGCTCCTACTCGCGGGCATGAGCCCGAGCCAGAGGCTCTGGCCTTCGCCAGGCACAAACAGTCCGTATGGACTGTTTGTGTCCGGGCTCAGTCCGCAGCGTCGTCGCCCTTGCAGGGCACGTCTGCGCTGGCAAGCGCAGACCGTTACGCAGGCGGGCAGCAGGCTGCCCGAATTCCCTGCTCCACCCTTGCCAGCGCACCGCATCGCAGCCCACTCGGGCGCGTCCAACTGCGGAATCCAGGTTTACTGCGATGCCGGTGCAGACTGATTTTTGCCAGCATTGCCAGCATTGCCAGCATTGCCGGCAGCCGCTGGGTGCGCTGGCGGTGGCGCGCGGCCTGACGCGTTGTGACGGCGCTGCCTGCCGCGCGAAAGACAGCCAACAAGTGCTCGAAAAGCGTTGGGCTGCGGTGGCCGATGAGGCGCTTGCCACGGTGGCCCGAGACACCGCTGCGAGCCCGAAGCCCTGGCCACGCGCACCGCAGGTGGTGCTGTGGCTGCAGCACGGGGGGCGCACGCTGGTGCCAGTGAATGACCAAGATCGTGCCTTTCTCGCCGCGCGTTGGCTGCAGGCTTGGCACGCTGACGAAAGCATCGATTTCGACGGCCAGGACACAGCCGCTGACCTGCCTGCGGCTGCCGCTGCGTTGTGCGGTTATTGCGCCGGCCGTTGCTGTGCTTACGGCAGCGGCCAGGCGGCTTTTGTTGATGCAGCCACGCTGCGCCGCTGGCTCGGCGTGCATCCGGAGGGCTGTGTTGAAGACGCCATTGCCGACTATCTGGCGCGGCTGCCGCAGATGCACGTGGAAGGCCAGTGCTGCTTTCAAGGCGCGCAAGGCTGCGCATTGCCGCGTGCACAGCGTGCCGATGTGTGCAACCAATACCGCTGCCCGGCGCTCAGCCAGCTGGGCGAGGCCACCCGCGCCGATGCCGACGCTGCTGCAGTGGTGCTGACACGCGACGGCTGGCGCCTGCAAGCCGCTGCGCTGTTCAGCCAGGGCGTGGCCACGCCTTTGTTGGGCTTGCCGGACTGCGACGCCCCGGCATGAGCGCCGCCAACAGGCGACGGCTTTACACAGGCCGCACGCAGGCCGCACGCAGGCCGCTAGACGATTTTCACGCTGAGGTTCGGCAGGCGGTCGATGTGGCAATCGATGACGTCACCGCGCACCGCGGGGCCCACGTTTTCAGGCGTGCCTGAATAAAAGATGTCGCCGGGCTGGGCGCGCTTTTAAGGAAGCTCTTGCCAATTTCCCAGGGCTTCTTTTCGTCGCCCTTGGCACGCTGCAGGTCGCGCCGGGTCATGTCCAGGCCCAGCGCATAAGCGTATACATGGCTCAGCGCCGTGGCGCGGTGCCGGGCAGGGCACAGCCGGCCACGGCACCCACGCCCATCGTGGCGGCGGTGTTGAGCATCGAACGTCTGTCCATGGCCAGACTCCTGGTTTTGTTGGGAATCACATCAAGCGGGGGCCGCCGTGGTCCGCGACCCACGCGGTTTTCAACCGGCCTTGACGCCCGAGTCCTTCACCGCCTTGGCCCGTTTCGGAATTTCACTGCTCAGATAGGCCGCGCACCCGGCTGGTGTGTTGCGCCGCGCCGTCAGGCCTGGTTCGGCAATTTTGGCCACCACGGCGGGGGCTGCCATCGCCTTGTTGATCTCGGCGTTCAGCCGCGCCACCACCGCAGGCGGCGTGCCGGCCGGGGCGAAGAAGGCAAACCAGGTCAGGTCATCAAAGTCGCTGAAGCCCGACTCGTTCATCGTTGGCACGTCGGGCAGCACCGGCAGCAGCGTCAGCGCCTGCAGGTTTTCAACGGGCGCTTGGGCTGCGCGGGCGGCCAGGTCAGGCCATTGCGCTGGCCCTTGTGCGCTGCTGATGCAGTCGAGCAATGAGCGCGGCACGTCAGCACCCAGGTTGCGGGCGCGCACCACCCCCCGCGTGTCAAGACGCCCCATTCGGGTGGGTGGGCGGGGTCGCCGACGAAGCCGATGATTTTCATTTCGGTGTGGATTTCGTTGACGGGGGCCGGCTGGCGTTGGCAAGCCTGGGTGCTGCTGCCGGCGCGGCGCGTTGGGCCTGGCCCTGCAAGCGCGTGACCATGAAGTCGGCCGCCTGCGTGATGTGGCCACGCGCCAGCGTTTCGGCTTTGGCTGCGTGGCCGCGTGCGATGGCGTCCAGGATGGCGGCGTGCTGGTTCCAGATGTCGCGCGGCGTTTCGTCTTGGGTCAGCACTTCGCCCATCACGCGCTGGGTGTGGGTCCAGTGCGTGGCCATGGCAGCGGCAACCAGCGGGTTGCCGCTCAGGCTGTAGATGAATTCGTGGAACTTCAGGTCGGCGGCCACCATCTTGGCCACCGAGCCGCTGGCCACGGCCTTGCGGCCGGCTTCGATGAGCGCCGGGCCCAGCTTGCCCGCACGTTCGGCGTTGTGCGCGGCCGCCAGCCGGCAGGCCAGGCCTTCGATCACGGCGCGCATGTCGTACATGTGTTTGACCTCATCGGCCTCAAGCGGCGTCACCACCAGGCCGCGGCCGGGCGCGTCGCGCAGCACACCCTGGTTGCGCAGCAGCGCCAGCGCTTGTTGCACCGGCTGGCGCGAAACACCCAGCGTCTTGGCGATCTGCTCTTGAATGATGCGTGCGCCGGCGCGCAGCTGACCCGAGGCAATCTCGCCCAGGATGGCGTCGCGCACCTGCTCAACAAGGTTGGGGGCCAGGGCCAGGGCTTTCATGGGGTGGCAGTGTAGCAAGGCACTGCACATCGAACTCTGAACTTTGAATTCAGAGTTCAAAACAGAGTTTGTGGGGGATTTCCCTGATCGAACTCTGAATTCAGAATACTAGAGTCAGGGTCAACCCGTTCTGGAGCTTGACCATGACTGCCACCGCCACCGCCACTTCATCGCCACCCGCCACCGCCACTTCATCGCCACCCGCCCCCGCGTCACCCGCAACCGCACCCGCCACCGCCCACCGCAGCGTCGCCGAAATCGTCGCGCGCTTCCTTGTTGCGCGGGGTGTCGACCGCATCTTCGGCCTGCAAGGCGGCCACATCCAGCCGATCTGGGACCATCTGGCGCAGCTGGGTGTGCGCATCGTCGATGTGCGCGACGAGGGTGCTGCCGTGCACATGGCGCACGCCCACGCGCAACTTTCCGGCGGCGTGGGCGTGGTCATGGCCACCGCCGGGCCGGGTGTCACGAATTGCGTAACGGCGATGACTCACGCGCACCTGGAACGGGTGCCGGTGCTGTTGATTGGCGGCTGCCCGCCGGTGCCGCAAGACGACCTGGGCCCCCTGCAGGGCATCGACCACGTGGCCATCCTGGCGCCCGTAACGCGCCATGCACGCACCTTGCGCGTGGCCGAGCAGATTGCGCGTGACCTCGACAAGGCCTGGTCCATCGCCGACGGCGACGGCGGTGCGCCCGGCCCGGTGTACCTGGAGATTCCCACCGACGTGCTGCGGCAGGCCGTGCACCCGGCCTCTGTGCTCGAAGAACACCTGGCGCCCAAGTCGCGCCCACGTGCGCTGCCCGATGCCGGGCTGGTGGCGCGCGCAGCCGAATTGCTGCGCGCTGCAAGGCGCCCGCTGGTGGTCACCGGCCGTGGCGCGCGCGGCGCGGGTGCCGCGCTGACGCGACTGCTCGACAACAGCGGCGCGGTGTACCTGGACACGCAGGAAAGCCGCGGCCTCGTTGACGGGGCACACCCAGCCGTCGTTGGCGCGGTGCGCGCCCGCGCCATGCAGGAAGCCGACCTGGTGCTGGTGGTGGGCCGCAAGCTCGACTACCAGATGGCTTACGGCTCGCCGGCCGTCTTCAAACAAGCGAAGTTCATCCGCATCGCCGACCATGCCGACGAGCTGCGCGACAACCGGCGCGGCGAAGTGGAGCTGCTGGCCGACGCCGGCCTGGCGCTGGCGGCACTGGCCGATGCGCTGAAGGCAATGCCGCCCGATGCGCCGGGCATCGACGCCACATGGACGGCCGCGCTGCGCGCCGAACATGTGAAGCGCGCCGCCAAACACGTCGAAGCCATGGCGCTGGCGCCCGCCGGCCGCGACGGCCACATGCACCCCAACCGCATCTTCGCCGCGCTGCGCAAGACACTTGCGCGCGACGCCATTGCCATCGCCGACGGTGGCGACCTGCTGAGCTTTGCGCGCATGGGCCTGGACGCGCGCCACTACCTCGACGCCGGCGCTTTTGGCTGCCTGGGTGTCGGCACACCCTACGCGGTGGCTGCTGCGCTGCTGCACCCCGACCGCCAGGTGGTGGCCATCACCGGCGACGGCGCTTTTGGCTTCAACGCGATGGAAATCGACAGCGCCCAGCGCCACGGCGCGAAGGCGCTGTTCATCGTTTCCAACAACGCCGCCTGGAACATCGAGCGGCTGGATCAGGAGATGAACTACGGCGGCCGCGTCGTCGGCACCACACTTGCGTGGAGCGACTACGCCGCCATGGCGCGTGCCTTCGGCCTGCATGCAGAACGCGTCACCGACCCGGCGCGGCTGGAAGGTGCAATCCGCGACGCGCTGGCGCACATCGCACACGCCAAGGGGCCAGCGCTGATCGACGTGGTGACGACGCAAGACGCGCTCAGTTCAGACGCCGGCAAGGGCCTGGGCTGGGTGCCCGACCGGCAGGCGCTGACGGCGTGGGACGAGGCCGAGCAGGCGAGGCGGGGATGAGCGCGCTTCTCACGCTCGCCGAGTCGATTGCCGCACACGCGCGCACGCAGCCGCACAAGATCGGCGTGCGCGATTCGCGGCGTGCACTGAGCTATGCCGAATGGGACCAGCGCGCCAGCCGCCTGGCCAACGTGCTGCTCGGCCTGGGCCTGGTGAAAGGCGACCGCGTGGCGCTGCTGGCCTTCAATTGCATCGAGTGGCTGGAAATCTACGTCGCGCTCGCGCGTGCCGGCCTGGTGGCGGTGCCGATCAACTTCCGCCTTGTCGGCCCCGAGATTGCCTACATCGTGCAGCACGCCGAGGCGCGTGCTTTCATCGTGCAGGACCCCTTTCGCGCGCTGGTTGACGGCATCCGCGCCGACCTGCCCATCGCCGCCACGCGCTTCATGCACTTCGGCGCCAGCAGCGCGCCCGCAGGCTGGCAAAGCTTCGAGGCGCTGCTCGATTCAGCCAGCGCCGCAGCGCCGGAAGTTGACGTGCAACCGGCAGACCTGTTTGCGCTGATGTACACCTCGGGCACCACCGGTCGCCCCAAGGGCGCCATGCGCAGCCATGAAGGCAATGCCTTGCTGGCGCTGGCCACGGCGCTGGAATTTGGTTTGACGCGCGACGACAACGGCCTGCTGGTGATGCCGCTGTGCCACGCCAATTCGCTGTACTTCAGTGTCACCTTCGCGGTGCTGGGCGCCACCATCGTGGTTGACGACCGCTCGCATTTCGACCCCGAAGCGCTGCTCGGCCTGCTGGCCCGCGAGCGCATCACCTTCACGTCGCTGGTGCCCACGCACTACATCTTGATGCTGGGCCTGCCGGCCAAAGTGAGGGCACAGCACAACCTGTCGCGGGTCGGCAAGCTGCTGGTCTCGTCGGCCCCCGCACGCAAGGAAACCAAACTCGCGATCCTGGAACTGTTTCCGAACAGCAAGCTGTTCGAGTTGTACGGCTCCACCGAGGCCGGCTGGGTCACCGTGCTGCGCCCTGATGAACAACTGAACCACCTGGGCTCGGTGGGCCGCGAGTGGGCGGCATCGGGTGCCATCAAGCTGCGGGACGCGGACGGCGCCGAAGTGGCAGACGGCGAGGTCGGCGAGCTGTATTCGCGCACCGCCTATGTCTTCAGCGGCTACTGGAAAGCGCCCGAGAAAACGCACGAAAGCTTTCACGGCGCCTGGTGTTCGGTGGGCGACCTGGCGCGGCGCGACGCGCAGGGTTTCATCCACCTCGTTGACCGCAAGAGCAACATGATCATCAGCGGTGGCGAAAACATCTACCCGAGCGAAGTCGAAGCCGTGCTCGCCGCCCACCCTGCGGTGCAGGACGTGGCCGTGATCGGCGTGCCCGATGCCAAGTGGGGCGAAGCGGTGCAGGCCGTCGTGGTGCCGCGCCCGGGCCAGCAGCCGAGTGAACGCGAACTGCTGGACTGGTGCCGCGAGCGCATCGCCGGCTTCAAGCGCCCGCGTGTGGTGCAGTTCATCGGCGAACGCGAGATGCCGCGCACGGCCACCGGCAAGATTCAGCACCGTGTGCTGCGCGACCGCGTCATCACCACGAACAAAAAGCCTAACTTTCATGGTTTGGGGTAACGCCCCGGGTCATTCAAGCCTTCCACGACGACAGGAGCCCACACCATGCTCGACACCCTCAAGCGCGAATCGATCTACCAGCCCGAACAGCCGGGCCTGAAGTTCCCTGAGCAGCCCAGCTTCGCGACGCCCGCGCAAGAGCGCCGGCACCGCCAGGAACGCCTGGTGGCGGCCTGCCGCGCCTTTGCTCTGCACGGCCTGGACTACGGCTTTGCCGGCCACCTGACGGTGCGCGACCCCGAGCGGCCACACCTGTACTGGACGAACCCGATGGCGGTGCACTTCTCGCAGGTGAAGTGTTCCAACCTGATCCTGGCCGACCATAACGGCCAAGTGGTGCAGGGCGAATACGCCATCAACCGCGCCGGCTTTGTGCTGCACGCCGCCGTGCACGAGCGCCACGCCGACATCGTGGCCATGTGCCACGCGCACACGGTCTATGGCGTGGCCTACGCTGCGCTCGGCCGGCCGCTGCCGCCCATCACGCAAGACGCAGCCTGTTTCTTCGAAGACCATGTGGTGATTGCCGACGAAGGCGGCAAGGTGGCCGTGGAAGTGGACGCCGGGCACAAGGTGGCCGAGGCCTTCAAGGGGGTGAAGGCTGCCATCCACCAGAACCACGGCCTGCTGACCGCCAGCCGCCACAGCATCGAAGCGGCGGCCTTCTGGTTCATCGCGCTCGAACGCTGCTGCCAGCAGCAGCTGATGGTCGACGCGGCGGGCCACGCGCCCAAACTTGTGCCGCCCGACAAGGCGCGCTACAGCCGCCAACACGTGGGCAGCGAATACATCGGCTGGTTGCACTTTCAGCCGATCTGGCAGCAACTGCTGCAGACCCAACCCGACATGCTGGGCTGAGCCACTGGGCGTGACGTGATGACCGACATCCGCGCCTTCCAGCTCGCCGTGCCGCAAGCTGCGATCGACGAGCTGCACACGCGGCTGGACCGCACGCTGTGGCCCGACGAAGCCCCCGATGCAGCACCCTGGGCCCACGGCACCTCGCTGGCCTTCATGCGTGACCTGGTGCAGCACTGGCGCCACCGCTTCGATTGGCGCGCCACGGAAGCGGCGCTCAACGCCTGGCCGCAATTCAAAACGTGCATCAACGGCATCGACGTTCACTTCCTGCATGTGGAGGGCCAAGGCCCGAATCCGAAGCCGCTGCTGCTGTCGCACGGCTGGCCGGGTTCGGTGCTCGAATTCATGAAGCTGATGCCGCTGCTGGCGGCGCAGGGTTTCAGCCTGGTGGTGCCTTCGCTGCCGGGCTACACCTTGTCGTTCCAGCCGCAGCAGCCGCGCCAGGCGCTGCCCCAGATCGGCGCCATCTTCCACACCTTGATGCACGAGCGCCTGGGCTACACCCGTTACGGCGCGCAGGGTGGCGACTGGGGTTCGTTCGTCACCGCGTGGCTGGGTGCCAACCGCGCCGACCACCTGAGCGGCATCCACCTGAACCTGATGCCGATCAAACGCGACGCGGCGATGTTCAACGACCCAAGCCCCGCCGAGCGCCGCTATGTTGATGAGATGCAGGCCTGGCTGAAAGAAGAAACTGGCTACCAGGCGATTCAGGGCACACGGCCGCAGACGCTGGCTTTTGCGCTGACCGATTCACCCGTGGGCCTGGCGGCGTGGATCGCCGAGAAGTACCGCGCCTGGACCGACAACAACGGCGACCCGCGCAGTGCCATCACGCTGGACGAGATGCTCGGCAACATCAGCCTGTACTGGTTCACACGCTGCATCGGCGCGTCGTTCTGGCCCTACTACGCGCGTTTGCACGGCCCTTGGCCGATAGACGGGCCCATCAGCGTGCCCACGGGCTACTGCGAGTTTCCGCATGAAATCCTGCGCCCGCCGCGCGAAGCTGCAGCGCGCACCTTCACCAATATCAGGCGCTGGAGCGTGATGAAGAAAGGCGGCCACTTCGCCGCGCTGGAACAACCCGTGGCGCTGGCCGATGAGATCAGCGCGTTCTTCAACGCGCTGCACGCCGAGCAGGGCGCCAGTCATGCTGCCTGACCTCGACTCGCTGGCCCTCTTCGTGCGCGCTGCAGAGCTGAAGAACCTGACCCGTGCCTCCGAAGCCAGCCTGATCACGGTGCCGGCCGCCAGCCGGCGCCTGTCGCTGCTGGAGCACCAGTTCAAGACGGTGCTGTTCGAACGCCATTCGCGCGGGCTGGAACTCACGCCGGCTGGCGAACGGCTGCTGCAACTGGCGCGCGAGGTCATCGCCAGCGTGCACCACATGCGCGCACAGATGGGCAACTACGCCAGCGGCAAACAAAGCGTGCTGCGGGTGCAAGGCAACACCTCGGCGATGACGCAGTTCCTGCCCGGCGACATTGCTTCGTTCTCGGCCGCGCACAGCGGCGTGCGGGTGGTGCTTGAAGAGTGCTGGAGCGAAGACGCGGTGCGCCGCGTGCGCAGCGGCGAAGTGGACCTGGCTGTCATCGTTGAAGGCCCCGACACCGCAGGCCTGCACGTGGCGCGCTACCGCCACGACCAGCTCGCCGCCGTGATGCGCAATGACGATGCGCTCAGCGCACAGTCGCCACTGCACTTCGCCGACCTGCTGGACCGTGATTTTGTCGGCCTGGAAGGCGGCAGCACGCTGACCCGCCTGCTCGAAGCCAAGGCCGCGCTGCTGTTGCGGCCGATGGCGCTGCGGGTGCAGGTGCGCAGCTTCGAAGCGGTGTGCCGCGCGGTCGAGGCGCGGCTGGGCATCGGCGTGCTGCCGCTGGCAGCGGCGCGCAGCTTTGCCGGCACGATGGACCTGGCGGTGCAGCCGCTGGCTGACCCGTGGGCGCTGCGCGCGATGCGCCTGTGCACACGCCTGGCGCCCGAAAAGACGTCGGCGCTGGGTGCGCTGGTAGGGCATCTGCAGGGCCTGGCCGACTGAACCAGACTGAACATTCAGCCCCGTTGCAGCGCCGGCAAGGCTGCGAGTACGTCTTTGAAATGGTCAGCCGCAGCGCGCTGCGTAAAAGTCTCAGCCCACAACTCATTCGAACCCGGAGATACACCATGGCCCGCTTTGCCCTCAGCACCCGACTCGCATTCACCGCGCTGGCCGCCGTGCTGGCCACTTCAGCTGCTGCGCAGGAGCGCACGATCAAGATCTACGGCTTCGGCGCCAAGAGCGGCGTCGTGCGCATCTTCGGTTTGAACAGCGAAATCGCGATGAAGACCGCTGCCGAACAGATCAACAAGGCGGGTGGCGTGACGCTGGCCGACGGCGCCAAAGCCAAACTCGCCATCGAATACCTTGACGACCGCTGCAACGCCGAAGAAGGCATCAACGCGCTGCGTCGCATCGCGTCGCAACCCGACGCCATCGTCGCGGTGGGCCCCACCTGCAGCAACGTCGCCGAGCCGGTATTCGGCATCCTGCAGAAGAAGGCCGGCGATGCCACCGACTCGGGCCTGCAGTTCCCGCTGTACACCGACGTGGCGGCCAAGGGTGGCCTGGCTTCGGTGTCGCAATGGGCCTTCCGCAACGTGCCCAGTGAATCGGCGATGTACAAGTCGCTGTTCGAGTGGATCAAGGCCACGCACCCCGAGATCAAAACCGTGTGGGGCGGCGTCGAAAAAGACTTCGCGCACAGCAACGCCACCTACAACGTGCTGAAGGGCCACGCCGAGAAAATCGGTTTCGAAGTGCAGGGCCAGAGCGAATGGCTGCTCGCCGACACCACGTTTTCAACCCAGGTGCGCGAGATGAAACGCGCCAACGCCGACCTGGTGGCCATCTCGGCGCACCCCTTCACCACCTGCGGCGTGTTGAAAGAAATGCAGCGCCAGGGCGTGAAACCCAAGATGCTGGTGGGCCTGACGAGTTCTTCCAGCATGGAAACGCTGCAGGGCTGCGCCGCGCAGGCCGAAGGCATCCTCATCCCGACGAGCTTTGCACCCGTCACGCCCGAGGCCAGGAAGGCCGCCGAAGCGGTGCAAGCCGCCGGCGCCAATATGGACCTGCACAACGCCGCCGCGTGGGAAAACATCTACACGCTGAAAGACCTGATCGAAAAATCCAAGATCGTGGGCAAGCCCGAAACCGTGCAGGCCGACCGCGCCAGGATGCGCGAGGCGCTGGCAGCGATGAAAGAAACGCAGGGCCTGCTGGGCAAGGTGGGCCGCACGGCCGACCGCGAGGCCGTCAAACCCTTCCTCTTCGTGCAGGCGACCAAAGGCGCCTGGCAGGTGGCGCACACGCCCACGCCCTGAAAATCTGCGAACCCGACTCAAGCTGAAGACAGCGCGCGATGACGCAGCAAGATGCACTCGACCTCACGCAGTCGGTCATCGACGGTGTGATGTTCGGCAGCATTTATGCGCTGATCGGCATCGGCTTCACGCTGATCTTCGGCGTCATGCACAAGATCAACCTGTCGTATGCGGCAGCCTCCATCGGCGCGGCCTACCTCAGCCTCTTGGTGGTGCCGCTGGTGCCCACGCCGCTGGTGTATCTGGCGGCAGCGCTGCTGGGCGGTGTGCTGGGCGGTGTGATTTACCTCGTGTGTTTTCGCTTCCTGCCGCTGGACAAACCGCTCGCCACGCTGATGTCCACTGTGGGCATGCTGTTGCTGCTGGAAGAAGCCATCATCCACGCCACGGCCGGCATGCCGCGTGACTACCCGGCGATGTTTGCCGGCGCCAATTTCGACATTGGGCCTTTCATGGTGCGCGGTGACCTGCTGTTTGTGTTTGCACTCGGCGGCGCGGCGATGGTGGGCTTGAAGCTGCTGCTGCAGCGCACGCGGCTGGGTCTGGCCACACGCGCCGTGGCGCAGCAGCCGGTGGCGGCGCGGCTGTGTGGCATGGGTGTGGACAGCACCAACGCCAGCACCTTTGTCATTGCCGGTTTCCTGGGTGGCACGGCGGGCGCGATGGCCGGTGCGGCCATCGGCGTGTTGTCGCCGCTGCTGACGCTGCCGCTCACGGTCAAGGGCCTCGTCGTCACGGTAATTGGCGGCCTGGGCAGCGTGCCCGGCGCCATCGTCGCTGGCCTCTTGGTGGGTGGTGTCGAGAACCTGTTCCAGTTTTTGCGCGGCGTCAGCGAACGCGACATCCACGTCATGCTGCTGCTGTTTGCCTTCCTTGTCTTGCGGCCCGGCGGCCTGTTTGCGCCGGCCGGCGGGCGCGACTGAGCGCGGGCGCGGGCGATGGACTTCTACCTCGGCCTGGCGCAGGTCATCGGCGTGCATTCGCTGCTCGGCCTGTCGGCGTGGTGTGTGCTGCACACCGGACAGGTGTCGCTGGCGCAGGGGGGTTTCTTTGCCATCGGCGCTTATGCGGCCGGCATGTTGACGGCGATGGCCGGCTGGCCGCTGGCTTTTGCGCTGCCGGTGGGGGCCGCGGTGGCCGGGCTGGTGGCGGTGGCGGTGGGTTTCCCGGCGCTGCGTGTGAAGGGGCTGATGCTGGTGGTGGCGACCACGGCCTTTGCCGAAATCGTGCGCCTGGTGTTCTTCAATTTCAAATTTCGCATCGACACGCCGGCCGGCCCCATCGGCCCCGATGGTGGCCTGGGTTTTGGCGGCATCCGTTACCTGCAGGCCCATGCCTGGAACGCCTGGCAGGTGCTGGCGCTGATCTGGGCCCTGGTGGCGCTGGTGATGGCGCTGCTGTGGTGGCTGGACCGCTCGCGCATCGGCACGCTGTGGCGTGCGGTGGGTGAAGACGAAGTGGCGGCGCAGGGTGCGGGCATCAACCTCACTGCCGCCAAGGTGTCGGCGTTTGGCATCGGCGGCGCGGTGGCGGGCCTGGCCGGTGGCCTGTTTGCGCACACCACCACGCACATCGAACACAGCAACTTCACCATTTTGCTGGCCACCTTTGCCATTGCCTACCCCATCCTCGGCGGGCTCGGCAGTTTGGCCGGCACGGTGTTGGCCGTCATCTTCATCCAGGGCTTCCTGGTTGAAGGGCTGCGCTTTCTGGGCGACTGGCGCAGCCTGCTCTTCGGTGCGCTCATCTTGCTGGTTATGCTGGTGCGGCCTTCGGGTTTGTTGACCCAAGGGCTGACCGGTTGGCGCTTGCCGCGCCGCAGCCGCGCCGCGCCGGGGGTGGCAACGTGAAGCCGCAGCAAGTGATGCTGGAAGCCGCCAACCTGAGCCGGCACTTCGGCGGCGTGAAAGCCGTTGACGGCCTGGACCTGACGGTGCGGCGCGGCGAAATCCTCGGCCTCATCGGCCCCAACGGTTCGGGCAAAAGCACCACGGTGAACCTGATCGCCGGGCTCTATGCGCCGAGCACCGGCACGCTGTTTTTCGAGGGCCAGGACATCGGGCCGCTGCCGCCG
>JAYUPP010000026.1:0-15100 GCA_043760045.1 Betaproteobacteria bacterium | reverse complement strand
AAGTCGTCACCGGCGCCGCCGTTCATCGTGTCTTTGTTCTTGCCGCCGCGAAATGAAGCCATTTGGTTTTCTCCCTGCTGCCAAGTCCGAAACGCTCGGACGCGTGTTTGAACATCGCATCATGTCCACCATTTGGACGTTAACAAAGTTCGCTGCCTAGAGGATTGAGCCTCCGAACCGCCAGCACCCGTTTGCGTGGGCTCGCAATTACCAGTGGATTTGATGTGTGCGCTGGGTTATAGCGAAACAAAAAACAAGAGAGCCTGGCCAGAAGGCCGGCACGCGCAAGTAAAGCCGGCCATCTCCGCAGTGGCCGCTTGATTCTTGATGGCGCGGCGGCGCCATTGCCTCAGGGGGTAAGCGTCTGACCCCGGCATCTTGAGTGGGTCCGCAGGGCGTCCGAGCATCGCGCCCATGGCGAACAGTTGGGCGCGGCGCGCAAAGTGGTGATGGCCGTTGTTGCGTACGGCCTGAGCGGTGGCTGCATGATCGCCTGGGTGCACAGTCGGGCACTGGCCCTGGCGGCGTGTCGTGCCTGCTCGGGCGCATCGGCCATCGGCCATCGGCCATCGGCATCAGCCAGCACGCTGCCACCTGTGGCGCAGCAGCTCTTCGATGCGGCTGTTCAGCTGCGTGGGCAGCCAGGTCAGCACGTCGTTCAGATACGGTCAAGGCTCGTGCCTGTTGCGCTTGGCCGACAGCATCGTGCCTGTTGCGTTTGGCCGGCTGCAGCAGGCTTATCAGCGCTGCGGGCCGCTCGGCTGCGGCGTCGGCGTCGTGAGCCTCATGTGCTCTGCTTTGTTCACCCAGCTTTTACTCAGGACTTCGTGCATTGACGCGCTTCATCGTCCTTGCGCTGCCGCAGCGACGAAGCTTGTGAACGGCAAACCACCGATGCCAATAGCAGGCACCCCGTACCGTCCACACTGAGACTTGACGCTGGCAGGCATTGCAGTGCAATGGACCGCACAGCCCCGCAAGCGCGCTGCGTTTCAGGCCCGGCGGCTCACCGGCGCACGCCATTGCGCACTGCCTTGCACCGTCTGACCGGCGGGTTGCAGAAACAACCCATGGCTGCGCCCGGCAGCCCAGCGCAGACGGCAGTCGCCACTGGACAGTGCGGGGTGGGCGCAGGCGGCGCCGTGCTGTGCGGGCTGGCTGAAGACCAGCGCAAACTGTTCCAGCCCGGTGACTTGCGCCTGCTGGCCAGGCACCGAGACTTCATCGACGCGGTCCAGGCGCAGGGCCATGCCCAAGCCTGGGCCGCGGAAACTGAAAGTGGCGCCGACCCGGTCGCGCCAGGCCGCCAGCGTCAAGCCTCTGGCTTCACTTGCTGCGGCGCCCGGTTCACGCCTGCATGCACCCTCGGATGCGGCCAGCGTGGCCGGTACCACCGCTGTGGCCACGCAGCCACCGGCTGCGGCCCTGATGAAATTACGCTTGTTCATGGCAAGTCTCCGTGGGGTGGTTGGTTCGGGGCCGGTAGATCAGGCTCAGGTGCACGCTGTGGCCTGCGTCAACGGTGTTGTCTGGAACAAAGCCGAGCCGCTGGTACAAGCGGCGGGCAGGGTTGTCCAGGGCCACCTGCAGCCTGAGCGGCCGCTGCTCGCGGGCCGCCTGGTCCAGCAGAACACGCAGGCAGCGCGAGCCGATGCCTTGCCCGCGCCAGACCGGCAGCACCGCAATGTCGAGCAACTGGATGGCGCTTGCGCTGCAGTCGGTCCACAGCATGCCCACGGCCTGTGGCGGCGCGGCTTGGGCCGGGTCGTCGTCATCATCAGCAGCAGCGGCATTGCCGAATGCGGGCGGCAGCAGGATCAGCTGCTGCACCGAGCGCGGCCAGCGCGACTGGTACTGCGCCAGGCGTGCGCCGTACTGCATCTGCACCAGCCGCTGGCAGAGGCCATTGGGCAAACCCGACATGGCCAGCAGGGCCGGCTGACCGGACGCAAAAAGCGCGCGCAGCCACGGCTCGTCTTCACCGTGTGCGGTACGAAATGCAAGCATGGCAGCCGGGCGTTGCAAACCCGCTTCAGGTTCGCGACGGGAAAATTCCCTGCGTCGCGATGCAGAAGATGAGCGCCAGCGCAGGCTGGCGGTTGTCGTGGGGCTGGCCACCACCCGTTGGGGACAGGGTGCTGCCGCTGGGCACCAAGGTGCCTGGCGTTCGGTAGACCGACCCGTTGGTGGCCACATTGGCCAACGCGGCGCCGCTGGGGCTGCTGCTGTTGGCGGAAGAGGTGCTGAGCAGCGCATGGTTGTGCGCCGGCATCTGCTGCGCAGCCAGGGTTACGGTTTCGGTGCCGACCTGTTCGCCCAGCTGACGATTGCTCAGCCCCGGCCCTTGCCCCTGGCCCATGGGGAAACGACCGCGCAGATCGGGCAAAGCGAAGGTGGTCCGACCATCACCGCCGTAGGTGGTGCCCAGCAGCGCAAACAGCGCAACGTTCGATGCGATCGATATCAACTGTCCATCGCATGCAGCCCAGCCTCTGGGCACGAAGTTGTACGGAAAGACGCGAATCTCGGCTATGAAGGCTTCTGACATCGTGTCCTCGCTCAGCTTCTTGAAGGAAAGATGCCCACCAGGGCGATGATGAAGCTCAGGGCCAGGCTGGGCGCCATGTTGTCGTGCGGCTGTGCACCGCCGCGCGTGCCTATGGCTGTGGCCGCCATGGGCGTGGTCGGCGCGATGCCGGTGCCGTACATCGCCACCGATGCATTGGCCAGCAGGCCACCGGGCCCTGCGGCGGGATTGGCCGCTGCAGACGTGGCCGCAAGCAAGTGCCGGTGGGCTGGCATCTGCGCCGATGTCAGCGTCTCTGTTTCGCTGCCGAGCGTTTGGCCCACAAGGATGAGTGGCGACTCCAAGCCCTGCCCCTGGTGCACCGGTACACGGCCCCGCAGGTCGGGCAGCGCAAACGTGGTCTCCCCGTTGCCGCCGTAGGTGGTGCCAATCAGGGCGAAGAGCGCGTCGAACTGGCTGATGGGCAGCACGGTGCCGTCGCAGAAGGCCCAGTCCAGGGGTGCGAAGTTGCCAGCGAACAATCTGATTTCACCGATAAAGGCTTGAGCCATGGTTTGTCCTTGGGCGTGTGGGTGCTGGCAACGGCTGTCAGTCGCGCGAGGGGAAAATGCCCTGCAGCGCAATGATGAAGTTCAAGCCCAGCGAGGGCTGCATGTTGTTGTGGGGCAGTGAGCCACCGGCGGTGGCCACGCTGCCGGCATGCAGGCTAACGGCTGGCACGCTGCCGGCGGCGGCGTAGACCACCGGCCCTGCTCGCGGCCTGGCTGCCGGCACGGCGCCGGCAGGCAGTGGCGAATTCGCAAAGTCGCTGCAGGCACCCAAGCCGTGGCTGTGCGTGGGCAACTCTTCCGCCCGCAAGGTGACCGCCGGCTGGCCCAAGGCCTGCCCAACAGGGAAGTCGGAACGGCGGTTCAAGGGTGCGCGGCCCCGCAGGTCGGGCAACGCGAAATTCGTGATGCCATTGCCACCGAACTGGGTGCCCAGCAGCGAAAACAAGGCCTGGTTCTGGTTGATGGGCAGCAACTGCCCGTTGCACAGCGCCCAGCCCCGCGGCGCGAAGTCGAAGGCGGTGGTCGAGAGCTGACCGATGAACGGATCTGCCATGGCGGGGTTCCTGTCAGTCGTGAATCGCAGCCCCGTTCGCCGGGCTGCCACAGCGTGGCGGTGAGCTTGGGCGCCGGCTCGAAATCAACTTCTGGTGGCGTCGGCGCGCGAGCGCTGCAGGCGCAAACCGCCCACCGTGGCCAGGCCCAGCGCAAACAGCGCCCACGCAGCGGGCTCGGGAACGGGGGTGGAAATGAGGTCGATGCGGAACTCGCCGTAGGCCGTGCTGCTGCCGGGACCACGGTCCTTGAAGACCAGGCCGTCGAGGTTGAATTGCACCGTGCTGGGGTTCAGCAATGACACCAAAGTGCCGCTCTGCACGCCGCTGGTGCCGCTGCTGGCATAGCCGTCGAAGGCATACACCGTGATGCCGGTAATGGTCTCGCCGGGGATGCTGAGGCCGCTGAAGGTGTAGCTGGCCGGCGCGCCGTTCAGGCCCAGCAACCCGGTGCTCAGCACGCCGTTGCTGTCGTCCCCGGCGGCCACGTGCAGACGGATCGAGTTGCCGTCAAAGAAAATGGTTTCACCCGGCAACATCAGGTCGCCCACCGACGAGCCGTCGCCGGCGGAAATTCCCGCAGCGGAAGTGGCGGGGGCTGAAGCCGAAATTGGCGTCGGGTCGCCAATCACCCCGCCGGGGGCCGCGAGCGTGACCGTGACCGCAAAGTTCAGCGCCGCGCTTGCCGGCAGCGCAAACAGCAGGGCTAAACCGCCGACCAGTTGCCCGAACCCTAGACGACCGACTTGCAGAGATTTCATGGTGGTTCCTGGCATTCAGCCCAAAGGTCTAATACGAAAGTATTAAATCACCGATGAATGTTCGGCGCACCCCGCATCCAAGGGATGATCTGGGACGGCGACCGGTCGGCGGGGCGGCCCAGCGTGGCGCGCCGCCGGGCTGCGAAGGTCGCTGGCTCGTCAACGCTTGCGGTGCCACATTGCGCGCAGGCTCCGCGTTGCGGCAGGTCGTCAGCACCGCCCAGCGGCGATAGCTCAGGGGTTTGCAGAAACAAGCGTCGCGGCAGTTCGCTTTGGCCACAGCCCCAGCCCCAGCGCCGTGCCCGCCAGCACCACCGCGCTGCCCAGCATCATCTGCAGGGTGATGGTTTCGCTGAGATAAAGCGCGCCGGCCAAACCGGCCACCAGCGGGTTCAGGAAGGTCACCGATATCGCGCCCACGGTGCCGATGCGGCGCAGCAGCCGGTAGTAAAGCAAAAAGCCCATCGCGGAGCTGGCCACACCCAGAAAGGCCACTTCGGCCCAGGCGCGCGGACTGGGGGGTGTGGCCGGAAAGGTGGCCCAAGCCAGCGGCGCCAGCGCCACCGACGCCAGTGCCAGGCCACCGACCGTGAGCGCCAGGGTGTCCATGCCGGCCAGGTGCTTGCGGGTGTAGTTCGCCCCCACCGACCACATCAACGAACACACCAGCACGGCCGCCACCGCCAGCAGGCCGTCTGTGCTCTTGAACGACGCGCTGCCCCAGGTCAGCACGCCGACACCGGCAAAGCCGATCAACAGCCCCAGCACGCGCCAGCGGCCCAGGCGTTCCACCTTGTTTGCATGCGCCAGCAGCGCTGCAAACAGCGGCGCGGTGGCGTTCAGCACCGCCAGCATGCCGGCCGTGAGGTGCTGCGCCGCGTAAGCCAGCAGCAGAAATGGCACCGCCGTGTAGACCACAGCCTGTACCAGCAGAGGCCTGGGACTGGACCACAAACCGGGCAGCCCGCCGCGCCAGGCCAGCAGCGGCAGCAGCACCAGCGCCGCGATGGCCATGCGCACGGCAATCATCGCTGCCGGGCCGAAGGCAGGCACCGCGGCACGCATGAAGAGGTAGGCGCTGCCCCACAACAAGCTGAGCAGCAAAAGTTCCAGCAGATCACGTGGGCGCATGAAGGCCAGCTTAACCTCGGCTGACGCAATTCGCCGCTGGCTCGGGCCTGAGTGCGGGCGAGTTCTTCACCCCCACCGAGGCCGATTTCCTGATGGCGCACATGCTGCGCCCGCGGCCTGGCGAAACGCCACGCCTGCGCCTGCGGCTGCGCCGGCCTGCTGGCGAAGTTGCAACGGGTGGCGCTTGAACGCCACCCATCAGCCGCGTGCCGCTGAAGCTGTCGGGCCAGGAACTGCAGACCAAGAGCTGCACGGTGGCGAAGCTGAACGCGATCATTCACAACATGAGCGTCGAGCCGGCGCGCGGCGGTGGTGCTCGACACCGGCGCCATGAACCGCGGCTCGGGGTCATGCGACGAAGATGAGGCACGTAACATGCGCGCCTGGTTTGTCGGGCGCGACTTGATCAATGGCGTGATCCTGCTGCCGGACAACCAGCACTACCGCACCGCCAACGCGGGCTTGATCGTGGTGCCGCAGGGGCCAACGCCAAAGACCGCATGGCGCGCATCATGCTGCTGAATATGTGCAAGCGCTTCTCAAACGGGCGACCGAAGAACGAATTTCTGAAAGGGGACATCCCACATGAAAAAGGAAATTATTCAGCGCTTGCACAAGAGCTTCGAAGACCGCGCGCATCAGCAAGGCGGTGCGGAATACTGGCTGGCGCGCGAGCTGCAGGAATTGCTGGGCTACACACAATGGCGCAACTTCGAGGCCGTGGTCGACAAGGCCAAAACGGCCTGCTTGAATGCAGGCCAGACCGTCGCTGACCATTTTGCTGACGTCAGCAAAATGGTCCAGATCGGCTCGGAGTCTCAACGCGAAGTTGCCGACCTGGCTCTGACACGTTATGCCTGCTACCTGATTGCCCAGAACGGCGACCCGAAGAAAGATGCCATCGCTTTTGCGATGACCTACTTCGCAGTGCAGACGCGCAAGCAGGAAATCATCGAACAACGCATTGCCGAGTGGGATCGTGTGCAGGCGCGCGGCAAGCTCACGGTGTCGCAGAAGGAACTGTCCGCCGTGCTCTTTGAGCGCGGCATCGACAGCCAGGGCTTTGGCCGCATCCTGAGCAAAGGCGACGCCGCGCTGTTCGGTGGGCTCAGCACACAGGACATGAAGAGCCGTCTCGCGGTGCCCGAGGGCCGGCCGCTGGCCGACTTTCTGCCCACCATCACCATCAAGGCCAAGGACTTTGCCAATGAGATCACCAACACCCAGGTCAAGCAAAAAGAACTGCGTGGCGAGCCCGGCATCACGAAGGAACACGTCAGGAACAACCGCGACGTGCGCAAGCTGCTGACCGACCGCCGCATCGTGCCCGAGGAACTGCCGGCAGCCGAAGACTTGAAGAAGTTGGAACGGCGGCTGGCGTCGGAACAAGAGCAGTTGCCGCGCCAGACCCAGCGCCTTGGCACCAAGGCTGGCAAGTGAGCACATCACCCGACATGCCGAACGACCCCATCCGCACCCACACCCGCACCGGCGCCGACCTGCTGTGCGAAACCCTGCTTTCCGAAGGTGTGGACCTGTGCCTGGCCAACCCCGGCACCAGCGAGATGCACTTCGTGGCCGCGCTCGACCGCCAACCGCGCATGCGCTGCGTGCTGGGTTTGTTTGAAGGTGTGGTCACCGGTGCAGCCGACGGTTATGCCCGCATGGCCGACAAACCCGCCTGCACGCTGCTGCACACCGGGCCCGGGCTGGCCAACGGCCTGGCCAACCTGCACAACGCACGGCGTGCTTTCACGCCCATCGTCAACGTGGTGGGCGACCACGCCAGCTGGCACCTGGGTGCCGACGCGCCGCTGACCGCCGACATTGAAAGCCTGGCGCGGCCGATGTCGCGCTGGGTGGGGCGCAGCAGCGCGTCTGAAGACTTGGGGCTGCTGGCACAGCAGGCGGTGCATGAAGCGCTGCAGCCACCCTGCGGTGTGGCGACGCTGATCTTGCCGGCCGACCACGCCTGGAGCCCCGCGCAGACCCTGCCGCCCGCGCCCCGCGCACGCGCGCTGCCGCAGCCACCGGCTGTGCAAACCAAACCGGCAACGATGGACGCCGTGCATGCTGCGCTGAAGCAGGGCCCCGGCACCTGCCTGCTGCTGGCCGGCCGTGCGCTGCGCGACGAGGGCCTGGCGCTGGCGGCCCGCATTGCGCAGGCCACCGGCGTGCAACTGCTGACGCAGCAGGCCAACGGCCGGGTGCAGCGCGGCCTGGGCCGCGTCAAGCTGGACCGTGTGCCCTACGGCGTGGACCAGGCGCTGGCGCTGTTGAAAAACCTGCAGTGCATGGTGCTGGTGGGCGCCAAGCCGCCGGTGGGCTTTTTCGGTTACCCCGGCAAGCCCAGCAGCATGCTGCCGCCAAGCTGCAAGGTGCTGGTGGCCAGCGGCGCGGATGAAGATGAACTGCAGGCGCTGCGCCTGCTGGCTGACGCGGTGGGTGCCGGCCCGGGCCCGGCGCCCGGCAACTGGGTGGCCGAACGCCAGCCCATGCCGCTGCCGCAGGGCGCATTGAACGCCGACGCGGTGGCCCTGAGCGTGGTGGCGCAGTTGCCCGACCACGCCATCGTTTGCGACGAAAGTGTCAGCTCAGGCCGCAACTTCTTTGCCATGAGCTGGCACGCCGCGCCGCACGATTACCTGCAAATCACCGGCGGCGCCATCGGCTGCGGTTTGCCGTTAGCCACGGGCGCCGCGCTGGCCGCGCCGGGGCGCAAGGTGCTCACACTGCAGGCCGACGGCAGCGCCATGTACACCCTGCAGGCGCTGTGGACGCAGGCGCGTGAAAAGCTGGACGTGCTGACCATCATCTACAGCAACCGCACCTACGCCATCCTGCACGGCGAGTACCGCGCCGTGGGTGCCGGGGCGCCGGGGCCGAACGCACGCCGCATGTTCGACTTCGACAACCCGGCGCTCGACTGGGTGCAGCTGGCGCAGGGCATGGGCGTTGAAGCTGCGCGGGCTGAAAGCGCTGAAAGTTTCAACGACCTGCTGGCTGCCGCACTGCGCAGGCCTGGCCCATTTCTGATCGAAGCCGTGATCTGAGCGCTGGGCCGTTGCACCGATATGCCCGCCGGCAACACCGCCCGCCTGTACCGCATCGAAGCGCTGATCCGTCAGCACGGGCATGTCAGTTTTCAGGGCCTCATCGACGAGCTGCAGGTGTCGCCCGCCACGCTGAAACGCGACCTCGAATTCCTGCGCAGCCGCATGGGCGCGCCCATCGTCTATGACGCACTGTTGCGCGGTTATGGTTTTGGCGCGGGCTACACCGGCCAGCCGCGCCATGAGCTGCCGGGCCTGTGGTTTGACGAATCGGAACTGCATGCGCTGTTGACAGCGCAGCAGGTGCTGAGCGGACTCGACACCGGCGGCCTGCTCAGCCGCCATCTGCAGCCGCTGCTGGACCGCATTCAGCTGCTGCTGGCCAGCGGGCAGGGCGCTGATGAAGCCGAGCAGGTGATGAAGCGCGTGAAAATCATCACCGCGTCACGCCGCCCGGTGAAAAGCCGCCACTTCGAGCGTGTCAGCTCGGCGCTGTTTTCACGCCGCCGGTTGCACTTAAGGTATTTGACCCGCGGCCGTGGCGAGGTGAGCGAGCGCGACGTGTCGCCGCAGCGCCTGGTGCACTACCGCAACACCTGGTACCTGGACGCCTGGTGCCACCGCGCAGACGGCCTGCGCCGCTTTGCGCTGGACGCCATGCAAGACGCGCAGGTGCTGCAGCAAGCCTGCAAGCCGGTGGCCCTGCGCACCGTGCAAACGCAGATGGACGCCGGCTACGGCATCTATGCCGGCGGCACGCGCCAGTGGGCGGTGCTGCTGTTCAATGCGCAGGCCGCCCAGTGGGCCAGTTGCGAAGAATGGCACCCTGAAGCGCAGGGCGTCTGGCAGGCCGACGGCAGCTATCAAATGCGCCTGCCCTATGTGGACGCCACCGAGTTGCTGATGGACGTGCTGCGCCAGGGCGACCAGGTGCAGGTGCTGGCACCGCCGGCACTGGTGGCGGCGGTGGCCGACAAGCTGCGTGCGGCGGTGGACCACTACCGCGTTCCAAAGCGCTGAACCCGCCCGGTCAGCCCGCGCGGGCCTGCCGTTGCACCAGCAACGCGGCCTCGATGCGGCCACGCACCTGCAGCTTCTGCAGGATGTGGGTGACGTGGTGTTTGACAGTTTTCTCAGACAGGTTCACGCGCTGGCCGATTTCACGGTTGGTCAAGGCTTGTGCAATCAAACCGAGAATGGTGCGTTCGCGTTCGGTCAGTTCCTGCAGCGGGTCGGGCGCCGGCGAGCTTGTCAGCGCAATCAGCATCTCGCTGGCGATGGACGGGCTGACGTAGGCTTCACCGGCCACCACGCCGGGAAACACGGCCGCCAGTTCACTGACCGCCACGCCTTTCAGCACACAGGCGCGTGCACCAGCCTTCAACGCCGCCAGCAGCTTGTCCTTGTCTTCGGCGGCGGTCAGCATCACAAGCGCAGTGGCCGGGCAAGCCGCAGACAGCTTCTGCGCCGTGGCGATGCCGCCCCAGCCCGGCATGCTGATGTCCAGCAACACCACGTGCGGCAGCAGCGCACGGGCCATCTCCAGCGCCTGTTCGCCGCTGTCGGCCTCGCCCACCACGCGAAAACCCGTCTCGCGTTCGAGTGCGTGCACCACGGCCTGCCTGAACAGCGGGTGGTCGTCCACCACCAGCACGTTGATCGGTTCAGCCATCGTTGTGCCCCGGCAATGCAGTCGAAGCTTCGTCGTCGCCGGCCAGCGGCAGGCGCGCGCGGATCCAGGTTCCGCCGCTGGCCGCGGTGCCAATTTCCAGCTACCCCTGCAGCAGGTCCACGCGGTGGCGCATGCCACGCAGGCCCATGCGGCCTGGAAACTTGGCCATCGATTCCGGTGCGAGTCCGGGCCCCTCATCGCGCACGTCGAGCACCGCCTCGCCCGCAGCCGCACGGATGCTGACCTCAGAAGGCGCCCCGGGTGCATGGCGGTGGGCATTGGCCAGCGCCTCTTGCAGCACGCGACAAAGCGTGACCTTGACACGCAGCGATGCGTGGCCACCGGCATCGCCGCCCGCCTGCAACGGGATCTGGCGGCCGGTCTTGGCCTGAAAATCGCGCAGCGCGCGCAGCCACTTCAGCCAGGGTTCGGTCGGCAATGTCCGGCAGGTCCAGATCGGCACAAATCGCGCGCAGGTCGGTCAGCGCCGACTGCAAAGCGGTGCGGGCGCGCCGCAGGCTGTCGCCGGCGTTGCAGACGTCGCTGACATGGCCGATGGCGCTGACGTCGCCGGTGTTGCTGACGTCGCCGGGGTCGGCCGTGCTGGGCGCCGGCTGCGCCAGCGGGCTGGCATCCAGCATCATCAGCGCCAGTCCCAGGTCTTGCAGCGGACCGTCGTGCACATCGGCCGCGATGCGGCGCAGTTCGTTTTCATTGACGAAAACGGCTTGGCGGGCCGCGTTTATGGCGCGCCGGTGCAAGACCTCATTCTGCAGCTGCAATGCGGTCAGCTCCGCCACCTGCGCGGCCAGCGCCGAACGCTGGCTGTTGATGGTGCGGCTGCCGCGGCCCACCACCACCACCACCACCACCACCACCACCACCAGCAGCAGCGCAGACATCGTGCCCATCAGCGCCGCCACCACACCTCAGCTGCGCCACTGCGCAAGCCGCGCTTCGCCGTCAAGTTCGTGGCTGGCCTGATACGACTCGGCCACCGCCAGCACCGTGGCGCCACCAATGGCGCGCAGCGGCGTGTAGGTCTCGATCACACGCTGCAGATCAGGCTGCCCATGGGCCTGCTGCTCGGCCGCTGAACGCTGGCTGATGTGCGACCAGATGTCACCCTCGAGGGCGGCCGCCAGACCCTCGTCGACGTCGTGGCGCCGCCCTTCGCCGCGCCCATCGCTGCTGAACAGCACGGTGCCGTCAGGGCGCCAGATCTTGAGCGCCAGCAAGCGGTAGCGCAGGGCTGAACGTTCCACCATCTGGCGCAGCGCCGCAAGCGCATCGTCGCCCAGGCCTGCTGCGGTTTGCAGGCCCTGCACATGCGGGGCGATGAAGCTGTCAACGTACAGCGCGGTGACGCCGCCGTGCCGGCGCAAAGCGCTGGACTTGACCTCTTCGCCCGCCCATCAGCCGATCGCCAGGATGGCCAGGATGGCCAGCGAAAGTATGGGCAGACTCAGCAGCGTGAACTGAAGCGGCAGCGACAGAGGTGCAGAACGGGTCTTCATGGGCTGAGTGCTGCTCAATGGCGCAGCGGCCCGGCAGACCGTGCGCGCCGTGGGTCGGGCACTTCATGCGACCTTGGTCGCATCTGCTCGGTGCCGTGAGCCCTTCGACCTGGGGGGCAGTTTGCCTAGACTTTACCGTGCACATCTCACCCCAAAAAGGAGAACCTCATGTCTTACATGCATCGCAGCGCGCGCCACGCGGCCCAGCTGAGTGTTGCCGGTCTGCTGCTTGCACTGTCATGGCCTGCCATGGCCTACAACGACGGCGCTGGCAAAGAATGGCGCCAGCCGGTGACGCTGCTGGGCGTGGCCCGGTTGACGCGTGAGCAAATCAGCGCCGTCTGCCCCACCGACGGCGCCACAGCCTGCCAGGGTGTGCTGGCCGGTCTGGACATGAAGGAATGGGTGTGGGCGAGTCAACCGCAGATGCGTGCACTGTTCGGGCGTTATGCGCCGGCCCTGCTGGACCCCACGGTCAGCTTTGCAACGGGCGCGTCGGCACAGTTCATGACTGACTTTGTGCCCACGTTCGACCAGCTGGTCGGCGGCTGCGGTTCCTATTCCGGCTGCTCGCGGGTGACGCTGGTCACCGGCATCAGTGCCGACGTCGAATTGCCGGGCGGCGTGCCGACCCAAGTGATAGGCGAGGGCAGTGGTGGCGGCTTCTTCATTGCTGCGCAGGCCAACCACAACCCGGCCGGACTGTGGATGTGGCGTCCGACGGGCCACGGCACCTGTCAGGTGCATGCCTACGACGACGCTGGCCAGCTGAACGCGCCCGGCGCCGGGGTGGTGAACCCGAATGTGCTGAGCAACGATTGGGTGGGCGGCGTTCGCGCCACGCCTGCAAATGCCACCCTGACGCAGCTCGCATCAGACCTGGCCGGCATCTATCTCGACACCGCCACCGGCGCGGTGCATGCTGCTGCCGGTGTCGCACCCGGCGCCTGGAACCTGATCTATCGCATTTGCAATGCGGCGGCCCCAAGTTATTGCGACGATGCCAAGGTCACCGTCAGCGTGCCCACTTTCGTCATCAGCGCGGCCAACGACAGCGGCACCATCAGCTACGGCAGCGGCGGCACGGCCATCGCCAGCGTGCTGGCCAATGACCGGCTCGGCGCCGTGATGCCCACCTCGGCGCTGGTCAGCGTGACCCAGGTTTCTACCACCCACGCTGGCGTCAGCCTCGACCCGAACAGCGGCGCCGTTCGCGTGGCGGCCGGCACACCGCACGGCACGCACCAAATCGTCTACCGCATCTGCGACCGGGCCTTGTCAACCAACTGTGCCCAAGCCACGGCGACGGTGACGCCGATGCTCATCATCGCCAACCCCGACAGCGGCCGTGGTTCTTCGAAAGTGGCCAACACGCCCATTGCCAGTGTCTTGGCCAACGACTGGTATGGCAACGCGCGGCCGACCAGCAGCACGGTGATCCTGTCCACCGTCGGCACCTGGCCGAGCGGCATCACTCTGAATCTGAGCACGGGTGCGGTCCACATCCTTTACAAGATCAGCAGCAGCACCTACACGCTGCGCTACCGCATTTGCGAGCGGTCGAGCCCCGGCAACTGCTCTGAAGCGAACATTTCGCTGTACACCAGCGGCGGTTTGTAAATGCCCGTGGTCACGCAGCCTGTGTGGTCACGACCCCGGAATATGCGGCGGGTGCAACTGCACCCGCCTGGCCGCACGTTTGCGCAAGCGGATGTTCAGCATTTCCACGCCCAGCGAAAACGCCATGCCGAAGTAGACGTAGCCCTTGGGCACATGGTTGCCAAAACCTTCGGCCACCAGCACCACGCCCACCACCACCAAAAAGGCCAGCGCCAGCATCTTGATGGTGGGGTGGTCTGAAACAAAACGGCCGATGGGGCCGGCAAACACCATCATCAGGCCCACTGAGCCTATGACCGCAGCAATCATGATGCGCACGTCGTCCACCATGCCCACGGCGGTGATGATGGAGTCGAGCGAGAACACCAGGTCCACGATCATGATCTGCACGATGATGGCCGTCAGCGTGGCTTTCACGGCCGCGCCCGGGCCGTGCTCGGCTTCACCTTCCAGCGACTGGTGAATTTCGCTCGTGCTTTTCCAGATCAGGAACAAACCACCGCCGATCAGGATGAGGTCGCGGCCGGAAAATCCCTTCTCGAACAGGGAAAAGAGCGGCTCAACCAGGCCGACGATCCAGGCCAGCACCAGCAAGAGGCCGACGCGCATGAACATGGCCATGAACAGGCCAATGCGGCGCGCAAATTCGCGTTTCTCGGGCGGCAGCTTGTCCACCAGGATCGAGATGAAGATGATGTTGTCGATGCCCAGCACCAGCTCCAGCGCGGTGAGGGTGGCAAAGGCGATCCAGGCTTCGGGTGATGAGAGGAGTTCCATGACCCTATTGTCTTCACGCCTTGCGGATGGCCCGAATTTGGGCCCATTAGCCCCAGAAGTTGCGGGTGCAAGGGCGGTTGTGCCAGGCCGCGTTGGCGGGCCTTCAATGTGGAAGTCTTCGATGATGCGGGGCGTTGCCCCGCATCATGAAAGTTAGCCGGCCGGCCGGCGCTTGAACCAGCGCACGTGCTGTTCACGCACCGGCCGCGCTGGGGCGCCGTGGGCGCGCAGGGTCTGGTCCGGCGCCGTGCCGGTGTCGTCGGCCACGGCAGCCAGCCGCGCTGCCTGCACGGCTGTGGTGCGGCTGGCAACACGTTGTGCGGCACCTACAGCGCCTGCAGCGCCTGCAGCGGCGGCACCCGTTGCGCCGCTCGCGTCAGCGGCAAAAGCCAGGTGGTCGATGATGTGCAGCAGGTTTTCCTTGCCCCTTTCGTTGGTGCTGCCGTAACCCTTGATCAAGCGGCCACACAAAGCCAGTTCATGGCCTAACGCCAAGTGTTCATGCATGCCGCGTTCCACCGCTTGCAGCCAGCGTTCCATCAACTGCTGTTCCAGCGCAAAGCGGCTGCCACGTCGGCGCTGGCCTTTCAGCGCTGCCACCAGGCGCAGCGCCAGCACGCCGGCCACCGTGTGCGTGCCCACGCGCAAAGGCAAGGCCCAGGGTTCACGGCCTTGCTGCACACGGCGGCGGTCCCAGGCCTGCAGGCGCTGCGCCCAGGCTGTGGGCAGCAATGCCGCAAATTCAGGCACGCCGGGTTTGAAGTGTTCATCCGAAATTCCGCAGTTGGACGCGCCCGAGTGGGCTGCGATGCGGCACGCTGGCTGCGTTGCTCCTCCGCGCGGGCATGAGCCAGAGCCAGAGGCTCTGGCCTTCGCCAGGCACAAACAGTCCGTATGGACTGTTTGTGTCCGGGCTCAGAGGTTGAGAGTTTTTCGAGCG
>JAYUPP010000025.1:0-5356 GCA_043760045.1 Betaproteobacteria bacterium | reverse complement strand
TCGGCAAACGGTGTTTGATACATGCGGCCGTAACTCGGTTTCTGGCGGGCGCTGACCTGGCCCGAGCTGCAGTCGATCATGTCGGCACCGGCGGCCTTGAAGGCGCGCGCAATTTGCACCGCGTCGGCCGGGGTGATGCCGCCTTCCACCCAGTCGTGCGCCGAAATGCGCACCGACATCGGCAGGTGTTCGGGCCAGGCGGCACGCACGGCGGCAAAAACTTCCAGCGGGTAACGCAGGCGGTTGGCCAGGCTGCCGCCATAGTCGTCGCCGCGCTGATTGGTCAACGGCGAGATGAAGCTGGACAGCAAATAACCGTGCGCGCAGTGCAGTTCCAGCCAGTCAAAACCGGCCTGTGCCGCCAGCTTTGTGCTGTGTACAAAGTCTGCGCACACGCGGTCCATGTCAGTGCGGGTCATCGCGCGCGGCACCGCACCGTCTGCCAGGTAGGGCAGTGCCGAAGCGGCAATCAAGGGCCAGTTTCCCTTCGCCAACGGCCGGTCAGCACCCGCCCCCTGCCAGGGCGCGTTGGTGCTGCCCTTAGGCCCGGCATGGCCGATCTGGATGGCGATCTTGGCGCTGCTGCCCTGGTGCACAAAGTGGGCGATGCGTTTGAAGGCGTCACGCTGCGCCTCGTTCCACAAACCCGGGCAGCCCGGTGTGATGCGGGCATTGGCGCTGGGGCAGGTCATTTCCACCATCACCATGCCCGCGCCACCCATCGCGCGGGCGCCCAGGTGCACCAGGTGGAAGTCGCCGGGCACACCGTCCAGACACAGGTACTGCGCCATCGGCGAGACGACGATGCGGTTTTTCAGCGTCACGCCGCGCAGGGTGTAAGGCGTGAACATCGGTGGCACCGGCACTTGTGTTTGCAGCCCCGCGCGGGCGTCAAACCACTGCTCGAAACCGTCGAGCCAGCCCTTGTCGCGCAGGCGCAGGTTTTCATGGCTGATGCGCTGGCTGCGCGTCAGCATGCTGTACATGAATTGCTCGGGTTCCAGTTGGTCGCAGTAACGTTCACCACACACCTCGAACCATTCCATCGCATTCCAGGCCGCGTTTTGCAGCCGCAGCACGTCGATGCGGCGCGCGGCCTGGTACCGCTGCAGCACTTCTGCGATGTTGGTGGAAGAGTCCCCAATCTCTTTGAACAAGCGCGTGAGTTCAATGGCATCTTCCAGCGCCAGTTTGGTGCCCGAGCCGATGGCAAAGTGCGCCGTGTGCACCGCGTCGCCCATCAGCACCACATGGCTGCTGCCGTTGAACAGCGACCACTGTTCGCAGTTCACACGCTGAAAATTCAGCCACGCCGAGCCGCGCAAATGGCGCGCGTTGGACAGCAGCTTTTCGCCCTGCAGGCTGTTCGCAAACAGCCGTTCACAAAAAGCCACCGAGGTGTCGACATCGGCTTTGTCCAGCCCGTGCGCCAGCCACACGTGTTCGGGGCATTCCACGATGAAGGTGCTGGTGCTGTTGTCGAACTTGTAGATGTGGGCCTGAAACCAGCCGTGTTCGGTTTTCTCGAAGATGAAGGTGAAGGGCTCAAACAGCTTCTTCGTGCCCAGCCAGATGAAGCGGTTGGGCCTTGTTGCGATGTCGGGCTTGAACACGGCGGCATGGTGGTAACGCACGCGGGAATTCACGCCGTCGCTGGCGACGATCAAATGCGCGTCGGGGTAAGCGGCGTCGGGTGCTTGGCCGTCGGCGCCGGCTTCGGTTTCAAACACCAGCTTTACACCCAGCACTTCGCAGCGCGCCTGCAAAATGTTCAGCAGCTTCTTGCGCCCGATGCCGACAAAACCGTGGCCACCGCTTTTGATGCTGCGGCCCTTGAACTGCAGCTCGATGTCGTCCCAGTGCGCGAATGACTGCTCAATGCTGTCGGCCGACTCTTTGTCCCACAGCCGCATGTTGTCCATGGTGGCGTCGGAGAACACCACGCCCCAGCCAAAGGTGTCATAGGGTTTGTTGCGTTCCACCACCGTGATGTCGTGCCGCAGACCGCGTTCCAGCCCCAGTTTCCGCATCAGCAAGCCGAAATACAAGCCGGCGGGGCCGCCGCCGATGCAGACGATTTTCATGCGCTGTGTGCTTTGGGTCGGAGGGTGATGGAATCGATGATAGTTTAAGTCTCAAGTAATTTTTGGCACAAGCCGGGGCAAGGTGGGGCGCGCCGCAGCGGGGCAGCGTCCTAAAATGAATGCAGTTACGGCGTGGTTACGGCTGCGGCTCTGAAATGCGCCGCCAAGCTGCAGCGCAAGGGCCGCTGGGCAGCCCGGTCTTGCCAACTTTTTAACCCCCAACGGAGAACATCCATGCCACTTGTTTCGATGCGCCAGTTGCTCGACCATGCTGCCGAAAACGGTTACGGCATTCCTGCTTTCAACGTCAACAACCTGGAACAGGTGCAGGCGGTGATGACGGCCGCAGCTGAGGTGGGTGCCCCGGTGATCCTGCAGGCCAGCGCCGGCGCGCGCAAATACGCCGGTGAGCCGTTCATCAAACACCTGGTGCAGGCGGCCATCGAAACCTGGCCCAGCGTGCCTTTGGTGATGCACCAGGACCACGGCCAAAGCCCCGATGTCTGCCGGGGCGCCATCGACCTGGGCTTCAGCTCGGTGATGATGGACGGCAGCCTGGAAGGCGACGGCAAAACCATCGCCAGCTATGACTACAACGTGGACGTAACGCGCAAAGTGGTGGACATGGCGCACGCGCTGGGCGTCACCGTGGAAGGTGAACTGGGTTGCCTGGGAAGCCTGGAAACCATGCGTGGCGACAAGGAAGACGGCCACGGCACCGACGCCACCATGACCCGTGAACAACTGCTGACCGACCCCGAACAGGCCGCTGATTTCGTCAAACGTACACAGCTGGACGCATTGGCCATTGCCATCGGCACCAGCCACGGCGCCTACAAGTTCAGCCGCAAGCCCACGGGCGAAACGCTGGCCATCAGCCGCATCAAGGAAATTCACGCCAGGATACCTAACACCCATTTGGTGATGCACGGCAGTTCCAGCGTGCCGCAGGATTTGCTGGCCACCATCAACCGCTTTGGTGGCCAGATGCGCGAAACCTACGGCGTGCCGGTGTCCGAGATTCAGGAAGCCATCAAATTCGGCGTGCGCAAGATCAACATCGATACCGACATCCGCCTGGCCATGACGGCTGCGGTGCGCCAGTTCATGGCCGAGAACCCCGATAAGTTTGACGCCCGCGACTGGCTGAAACCGGCGCGCGAAGCGGCCAAACAAATCTGCCGTCAGCGGTATGTGGAATTTGGCTGCGAGGGCCAGGCGGCGAAGATCAAGCCGCTGAGCCTGCACGATGTGGCGGGGCTGTACGCCAAGGGCACTTTGGCGCAAGTGGTGCAGTAAGGCGAGGTTGTGGGGGTGCCCCGGCAGGGGCAGGCCGATGGCCCGGTGACCGGAAATCTTGCGAATTTCGCGTCCAAACGTTCTAATTCTGGAAGAAAGTCGCGACTTTATTGCAGAGCGTGATAATATAGTCGGATGAAACGCTACCTGGACGCTCGGGTCCGATCCGACCTCGACCACAAGATGGTGGTGTTGACCGGCCCCCGTCAGGTCGGCAAAACCACGCTGGCGCAGCAGATGATGCAGGGTCTGCAGCCTGCGCAATACATGAATTGGGACGTGCAGGCCGACCGTGCGGTGCTGCAGCGCCAAAGCTGGCAACCGCACAGCCGGCTTTTGGTGCTGGACGAAATCCACAAAATGCCGGGCTGGAAAGCGTGGCTCAAAGGCGTGGTGGACGGCCGGCCGCAGCTTGATGGCGGCAAGCAAGCGCTGCTGGTTACCGGCAGCGCGCGCATGGAAACTTTTCGTCAAAGTGGGGAATCGCTGGCCGGCCGCTACTTCGCTTACCGCCTGCATCCCATTTCCGTGCGCGAATGGTGCGAACAACAGCAGGCCACACCCGAAGCGGCACTGCAGCACCTGATGCAGCGCGGAGGTTTCCCCGAGCCCGCACTGGCGGCCGACCCGGTGCAGGCCGATCGCTGGCGCGCGCAGTACATCACCGACCTGATCCGCGAAGACGTGCTGGAGTTTTCGCGCGTGCAGGAAATCGGCACCATGCGCTTGTTTGTGGAACTGCTGCGCGAGCGTGTGGGCTCACCACTTTCTTTGGCGTCAATAGCGCGCGACCTCGCCGTTTCGTCCACCACATTAAAGCGTTATCTTGACATCCTGCAGGCGCTGTTCATTGTGTTCACGGTGCAACCGTGGCACCACAACATCGCGCGCGCTGTGCTGCAGTCGCCCAAGGTGTATTTCTACGACACCGGCCTGGTGCGCGGCGACGACGGCGTGCGCTTTGAAAACGCGGTGGCGGCCATGCTGCTGAAGCACGTGCAATTCAACATTGATGCGCGGGGCCGCGCTGCCGCCTTGCACTATGTGCGCACCAAAGACGGCGCCGAAGTTGACTTTGCGCTGTCAGACAGCGGCGCGCTCACGCACCTGGTGGAATGCAAGCTCAGCGAACCGCACCCGCACCGAGCTTTGCAGCGGTTTGCTGAACAGTTTCAGCAAGCCGTGGCGCTGCAACTGGTGCTGCAGCTTCGGCAAGAAGAACAGCGTGGGCGGGTGCGCGTCACCGCCGCCGCGCCTTGGCTGGCGGCGCTGGACGCCTGACGCAGCGGCTGCGAACCCAGCGCTGCGGGGTCGGGGGCGTCAGCCTTTGGTCAACGCCAGCAGCGCGTCACTGAACCGGTGGTTTTGGGGTCCACGCTCGGCGATCTTGGCCGCGCCGATGTGGTTGCCAAGCACGGCGCAGCGCTGCAGGCTCCAGCCGCGTTCCAGGCCAAACAGCAGTGCGGCACGGAAGGCGTCGCCGCAGCCGGTGGGGTCTTCAATGGCGGTAGCTTTGACGCCCGGCACGGCAGTGCGTTGGCCTTTGGTCCACAGCTCGCAGCCATACTCAGCCAGCGTCACCACCACACCTTCAATGTTAGGCCGCAGCGAAGTTTGCGCCGCAGTTTCGCCGGTGCGCTCTTGCAGCATGCGCGCTTCGTAGTCGTTCATCGTCACCCAGCGCGCCAGGGCGAGGATTTCCTTGTGCTCGTCGCCGTTGAACTGCGGCAGCTGCTGGCCGGGGTCGAAGATGAAAGGCACAGCGGCAGCATGCATCTGGTGGGCGTGTTGCCACATGGCGTCGCGGCCGTCGGGCGCGATGATGCCGATGGCCAAGTCGCTGCGCTCGGTTTTGGGCGGCACCTGCATGTGGTGCGCGTTGCTCATCGCACCGGGGTGGAAAGCCGTGATCTGGTTGTTGTCGCGGTCGGTGGTGATGTGGCACTGCGCGGTGTGCAGTTCACGGTCGCGGT
>JAYUPP010000024.1:0-15122 GCA_043760045.1 Betaproteobacteria bacterium | reverse complement strand
GCACACCTTGCCCAGGTGGCGGAATTGGTAGACGCACTAGTTTCAGGTACTAGCGCTTAACGGCGTGGAGGTTCGAGTCCTCTCCTGGGCACCAGGCAGAATGTTGAAATTGATAGCAAAACAAGAAAAAAATAACTGATGAACGTTATGGCCAGCACGCAAGTGCTGGCCATTCTGCTTTGTGGAAGCGCCGCACACGGTTGGCGCCGCAGGTGCCCGCACAAACAGACGATGCGAGCGGCTGGCCGGCGCGTTCAGACCGCAAATTTCCTGGCCAAACCGTCGGGCCGCAACTCGTCGTATTCCTCGAAGGGCTGATGGATCCACGGGCTCGTGGGCAGCGATTCGACGTGATAGTCGGGCACGTAAGTTGAAACACCCTTGACCCAGATGACCGCCGCGCGCAGCTCGCGTATGGACGGCATGCCGCGCAGCCGCTCCACCACCGCGCGCAGCGTGTGGCCGGTGTCGGCCAGGTCGTCCACCAGCAGCACACGGCCCGCCAATTCACCTTTGGGCATGGTGATGTACTTGGCCATGTCCAGCCGGCCCTGGATGGTGCCGGCTTCAGCGCGGTAAGAGCTGGTGGACATGATGGCCAGCGGCTTGTCAAACACCCTTGACAGCACGTCGCCAGGCCGCATGCCACCGCGCGCCAGGCACAGGATCTGGTCGAATTCCCAGCCCGAATGCGCCACCTTCAGTGCCAGCCGTTCGATCAGCAGGTGGTATTCGTCCCAGGACACATACAGGTGTTTACCGTCGTCGGTCAGCATGTTCTGAATCTCCTCAAATGGGGCGCCACAACAGCATTGACGGTGGGCTCGAACGCAGCAGGTAAACCCAGCAGGCAAGCGGGGCGCAGACTGTCGTTGTGATCTGCCGCTCAGGCACGGTAGGGGTGGCGTATCAGGATGGTGTGCAGGCGGTCAGGGCCGGTGGACACCATGTCGATGGGCGCGCCGATCAATTCCTGCATGCGTTCAAGGTAGCGCTTGGCGTTCACCGGCAGTTGTTCCCAATGCGTGAGGCCAGCGGTGTTTTCCGTCCAGCCGGCCAAGGTTTCGTACTGCGGCTCGCAGGTCTCGATGTCGTCGGCATCCAGCGGCAGCACATCCAGGAATGCAGCGCCGAGCTTGTAGCCGGTGCAGATCTTGATATCGGCCAAGCCGTCCAGCACGTCCAGCTTCGTGATGCACAGGCCCGACACGCCGTTGATGATCATTGACCGCTTCAGCGCCGCCGCGTCCAGCCAGCCGCAGCGGCGGGCGCGCCCGGTCACGGTGCCACGTTCCTGGCCCACAGTGGACAGATGGTGGCCGACTGAGCCGGGCTGGTTGATGTCGAGTTCGGTCGGGAAAGGCCCGCCGCCGACACGCGTGGTGTAGGCCTTGGTGATGCCCAGCACATAGTGCAGCATGCCCGGCCCGACGCCCGACCCCGCAGCCGCATTGCCGGCCACGCAGTTGCTGGACGTGACATAGGGATAGGTGCCGTGATCGATGTCGAGCAGCGTGCCCTGGGCGCCTTCAAACAGCAGGTTGTCGCGCGCCTCGTGCGCCCGGTGCAACCGGTAGCCCACGTCGGCCATCAGCGGTCGCAGATGTTCGGCGGCGGCCAGCGCCTCGTCCAGCATGGGTTGCAGTTGCAGCGCGGGTGCGTGCAACACGGCAGTCAGCTCGGCGTTGTGCAAGTCCAGCAAATTGCGCAGCTTGGCTTCAAAACGCGCCGGGTGTTTCAAGTCTTGCACACGCAAAGCGCGGCGCGCCACTTTGTCTTCGTAGGCCGGGCCGATGCCCTTGCCAGTGGTGCCGATCTTGCCGCTGCCGCTGCTTTCGCGTGCGGCTTCGCGGGCGCGGTCAAGCTCACCGTGGATGGGCAAGATCAACGGGCAGGATTCGGACAGGAAGAGGCGCGAACGCACATCAATGCCCAGCTGTTCGAGGCGGGCAATTTCCTGCAGCATGTGGCTGGGGTCAACGACCACACCGTTGCCGATGTAGCAGGCCACGCCGGCGCGCATCACACCCGACGGAATCAACTGCAAAGCAGTCTTGCGGCCATTGATCACCAGCGTGTGGCCGGCGTTGTGGCCACCCTGGAAACGCACCACACCCTGGGCGTGGTCGGTCAGCCAGTCGACGATCTTGCCTTTGCCTTCATCACCCCACTGGGTGCCCACAACCACCACGTTGCGGCCCGCTCCACGCCCGACGGCAGCTTGCATGTTTTTTCAGTCCTTCAAATTCAGGTTTGGCGCCGCAGGGGCGCGCGTGGCGATAGGGTTCAGTAGCTGCAACACCCAATGCCCGGCAACCGCGACGAGTTCGCGGTCACATTCAAAAGCGGGCGCCGGCACGCCATCACCGGGCAATACTGACAACACAATCTCGCCCGCGTCGCGCAAGCGCCGCACGGCGTTGCGCAGCGCAGGCGCTTCGCTCCAGGGCGCGCGGATGGCCAACGGCGCCGGGGTAGGCCGCGCCACCAGCGCCAACGATTTCAAGTCGAAGCTGAAGCCCACCGCAGGCCGGTTGCGCCCGAACACTGCGCCCACTTCGTCGTAGCGGCCACCGCGCGCCAGCGCGTCCACGCTGCCGGGCGCATAAACGGCATAACGCAAGCCGCTGTAGTAGGCATAACCGCTCATGTCGGACAAATCAAAGCCGATTTGCAAGCCGTCAAAAGCACTGCGCAAATGGGTGGCCAGCCACTGCAGTTCTTGCAGCGCGGTGGCCATCAGGGGCCGCTGTGGCAAGGCGTCGCGCGCGGCGGCCAGCACTTCGTCGCCGCCGTAAAGCCGCAGCAGCGCCTGCAGGCCCTCACGCGCCGCAGTGGGCACGTTTTGCGTCAGCGCTGCCAGTGCCGAAGCATCTTTTTCAGTCAAGGCCTGAACGATGTCTTGCAGGCGCTCGCTCTCCAGCGGTACGCCCGCCAAAACACCGCGCAGCACCCGTGCATCGGCGAGATCGATCAACAAAGGGCCGTCCAGCGCCGCCTGCAAACCCGACAGCGCCAACTCGGCCGCTTCGAGGTCGGCTTCCAGACCCGCGTGGCCAAAGATCTCGGCGCCAAATTGCAGCGGTTCACGGGTGGCCGCCAGGCCGGTGGGCCGCGTGTGCACCACCGGGCCGCAATAACAAAGCCGGGTAACACCTTCGCGGTTCAGCAAATGCGCGTCGATGCGCGCCGCCTGCGGCGTGGTGTCGGCGCGCAAACCCAGCATGCGGCCGCTGAGCTGGTCAACCAGTTTGAAGGTCTTCAGGTCGAGTTCGCGGCCGGTGCCCGAAAGCAGCGATTCCAGATGTTCCAGCAACGGCGGTATGACCTGCTCAAAACCGTGACCACGGGCCCGGTCGAGCAGCGCGCGACGAAGTTCTTCGATGCGCCGGGCCTGCGCGGGCAGCACATCGGCAATGTGCTCGGGCAACAGCCAGGCTGAACGCATGAAAGACACCGATTTAGAAAACTGCATTGTACCGACGCTGAATTTTGGCAAAGCCGCCGGCACAGCCGCCACCGCACGGGGATGCCGAACCCGTCTGCAAGCCCGTCTGCAAGCCCACCAGCACACCCGTCAGCCATCGCGCCGGCACCGCGCTTTCGCCCCGCCCGGCTGCTGCGCACCCACAGCCCGCACCCGGGCGCGATTTATTTGTTCCCGGCACCGCGCATGGCGCGGAAGAACTCGCTGTTGGGGTCCACCACCATGACGTCGTTTTTGCTGCGGAAGCTGGCGCGGTAGGCTTCCAGGCTGCGATAGAACTGGGCAAACTGCGGGTCCTTACCAAAAGAGTCTGCGTACAGCGCCGACGCTTTTGCATCGCCCTCGCCTTTGATCTTCTGCGCGTCGCGGTAAGCCTCGGCAATGATCACCTCACGCTGCCGGTCGGCATCGGCACGGATCTTTTCGCCTTCAGCCGCACCCTGTGAACGCAATTCATTGGCGACCTGCTTGCGCTCGGACTCCATGCGGCGGTAAACCGAGTCGGTGATGTCGGCAACGAAGTCCACCCGCTTGATGCGCACGTCGATGATCTCGATGCCAAAAGATTTGGCTTCATCCGCCAGCCGCACCCGCACGTCGGTCATCACCTTCTCACGTTCGGTGGACAACATCGCCCGCACGTCGCGGCGCGTCACCTCTTCGTTGAACGCCGCCTGCACCACCGGTGACAGCCGGTTTTCGAGGTTGCGAAAGTCGGTGCCGTTATTTCTGATGAACTGGCGCGGCTCGGTGATGCGCCACTTCACCAGCCAGTCGATGACCAGGCTCTTTTTCTCGGCCGTGAAGATGGGCCGCGTCTCGGGGCTGTCGAGCGTCTGCACCCGTTTGTCCAGGAAAACGACGTTTTGAAACGGCGGCGGCAGCTTGAACTTCAGCCCCGGGTCGGTGATGACTTCCTTGATTTCACCAAGGGCGTAAACCACACCCACCTGGCGCTGGTCGACAACAAAAAGCATGCTGCCCGCAGCCATGACGGCAGCGATGACAACAAAGATGGCAGTGATGATCTTGTTCATGAGTTGCGGCGCTTGTTCTTGATGTTCAGCGCCCGTCGCGTTCGCGCGCGCGCCCGCCGTCGCGGCTGCGCGGGTCGGCCGCAGGGGTGGGGGTGGGCTGGTCGATCGCTGCCGAGGGCGGCGTGGCCATGTTCAGCGCCGGGCTCGCCGCACCCGTGGCGGCCGACTGTTGCATCAGCTTGTCCAGTGGCAGGTACAGCAGGTTGGAACCGGTGCGGCTGTCCACCATCACTTTGCTGACGTTGGAATACACCTGCTGCATGGTTTCGATGTAGAGCCGGTCGCGTGTCACCACCGGGGCTTTTTGGTACTCGGTCAACACCGAGCGGAAGCGCTGCGAATCACCTTCGGCCTGGGCGACGATGCGCGAACGGTAACCTTCCGATTCTTCCTGCAGCCGCGCTGCCGTGCCGCGTGCTTTGGGAATCACGTCGCTGGCGTAGGCCTGGCCTTCGTTCTTGAAGCGGTCGCGGTCGGCGCCGGCTTTTACAGCGTCGTTGAAAGCGGCCTGCACCGAATCGGGCACCTGCACGTTTTGCATGTTGACGTTGGCAATCACGATACCGGCCTTCAACTTGTCAAGCTGGGCCTGCACTGACTTCGCCAGTTCCACCGCGATGGCGTCACGCTGCTCGTAAAGCACCAGGTCCACGCGGCTGCGGCCGACAATTTCACGCACCGCCGATTCGGCGGCTTGCACCACCGCTTCGTCGGGCCGGTTGTTTTCAAACAGATAGGCCCGAGCATCGGCTCGCCGGTATTGCACCGTGAAGCGGATATCGACGATGTTTTCATCCTGCGTCAACATGGAAGAGTCACGCAGGCCAGTGGCTTGAACCACCGAATTGCGGCCCACGTCCACCGACTGCAGCTGCGTGACGGCCACCGTTTCATGCGCTTGCACCGGGAACGGAAAGCGCCACTGAAAGCCGGCGTCTTTGGTGTGGCTGTACTTGCCAAAGGTGGTCACCACCGCCTGGTTGCCTTCTTGCACAATGAAGAAGCCACTGCCCAACCACAGCAGCAAGCTGACGACGGCGATCAACCCCAGGCCAAGCCCCGCACTTTTCATGTCGGGCTGGAACGGGCCGGGTGCACCAGCAGGCGGCTCGCCACCCGGCCGCACCGGGCCACCACTTTTGCGGCCACCAAACAAGCCGTTGAGCTTGCGGTTGAAGTCGCGCCACAGCTCGTCCAGATCGGGCGGGCCGTCTTTGCGGTTGCTGTACACCAGGCCGTCGGCGCCGGCACGGCTGCGGGGTGCCCGCCGCGTCAGCTGGGCCCAGGCGGCCGTGCGCCCCGCATCGGCCAATGCAAGCAGGCGGGCATAGAAGGTGAAAGAAAACAGTGCGCTCATGCTGATGCTTGATGTGAAAGTCTTCCGTGATTCGGGGCGATGCCCCACATCATGAAAGTTAGGGGTATGGGTGAGGAGCGGCAAACGTTGTAGGGGCGGCGCTTTCGCCGACCCCGGGCCCGGCTGCGGGGTTCAGGAAACGAATGTCAGATGGAGATGGTTCGGGCTGGTTCAAGCTGCGCAAGGCCTGTTCTGCAACGGCCTGACGCAACTCGTCGATGCCCAGCCCCGTTTGCGCGCTCACAAAAAGCCGCTGCCGTCGGGGCACGGCAGGCGCTTCAAGCCAGTCAGAGCGTTGTCGCGGCTGTTGGCTGGCTTCGAGCAAATCACACTTGTTGTACACCAGGATCTGCGGCACATCGCCAGCGCCGATTTCCTGCAACACCCGTTCAACTTCGGCCTGTTGTTCGGCGAGTTGCGGGCTGGAAGCGTCCAGCACGTGCAGCAGCAAGTCGGCTTCGGCGGCTTCGTGCAAAGTGGCCTCAAAAGCTTCAACCAGCTTGTGCGGCAAATCGCGGATGAACCCCACCGTGTCAGACAGCGCCGCCGACACCCCCGCAGGTCCCAGCCACAGGTTGCGGGTGGTGGTGTCAAGCGTGGCAAACAGTTGGTCGGCGGCGTAAGCGCGCGCCTTCACAAGCGCATTGAACAGCGTTGACTTGCCGGCATTGGTGTAGCCCACCAAAGAGATGCGGAAAGTGCCGCGCCGGTCGCGTGCCTTGCGCTGCGTGCCGCGCTGACGTTTGACCTTTTCCAGCCGCGCTTTGACGCTCTTGATGCGCTCACCGATCATGCGTTTGTCCAGCTCGATCTGGGCCTCACCCGGGCCGCCCCGGGTGCCGATGCCGCCGCGCTGCCGCTCCAGGTGCGACCAGCGGCCCACCAGCCTGGTCGCCATGTATTGCAGGCGTGCCAGTTCCACCTGCAGCTTGCCTTCATGGCTTTGGGCACGTTCGGCAAAGATGTCGAGGATGAGGCCGGTGCGGTCGGCCACCGGCACGCCCAGGTGGCGTTCCAGGTTGCGCTGCTGCGCCGGGCTCAGGCTTTGGTCGAAGATCACACCATGGGCCGAAGTGGCAAGCACCAGCGCCTTGATTTCGTCGGCCTTGCCACTGCCGACAAAGAGCGCCGGGTCGGGCGCCTTGCGGCGCGCAATCACGCGCGCAACGGCCACATCGCCGGCCGATTCGGCCAACAAGGCCAGCTCGTCCAGGCTCGCGTCGAAACGGCTGTTGGGGCCGTGGCCGCCGACGTCCACACCCACCAGCACCGCCCGCGTGGGCTCGGGGCCCGTCGCGGTGGTGGGCAAAAAGTTGTTGCTCAAGGTGGCGGGGTCAGGGCCTTGCCGATCAGGCAGGGTCGGTATTTTCAGCGGCCTGGAAGTTCACCGCCCGGCTCGGCACCACCGTGGAGATGGCGTGTTTGTAAACCATCTGGGTGACGGTGTTGCGCAGCAGCACGACGTACTGGTCGAAAGACTCGATATGACCCTGGAGCTTGATGCCATTGACGAGGTAAATCGACACCGGCACGTGCTCTTTGCGCAGCAGGTTTAGAAAGGGATCCTGCAAAAGTTGGCCTTTATTGCTCACGATATGTTCCGTGTTGGAAATTGTTGAAGAGTTCACCTTATCACAGCGCCTTCGTGGTCGCTGGCGAAGCTGAATTCATTCAAGGGCCCTTTTCGTCAAAGGGGTTATGACCCGAACGGGTTTCAATTCGGATGGGTGTGCCCTCCAGCTTGAAGTGGTCACGCAAGCGACCCTCAAGGAAGCGTTTGTAGCTGTCGGGCAAGCGGTCGAGTGAGGTGCCGTGTATCACCACCAGTGGCGGGTTCATGCCACCTTGGTGGGCATAACGCATCTTCGGCCTGAATCGCCCTTCACGGGGTGGGGCCTGGTGCTCGGCGGCTTCGTGCATCAGCCGCGTCAACGCCGGTGTGGGCATCTTGATGGTGGCCGAGGCGTGCGCCCGCTGCAGCGCTTTCCACACCGTGTTCAGCCCTTGGCGACGGATGGCGGAGATGTGCAGCACGGGCGCAAACTTCAGGAAGGCCAAGCGCGTTTCGATGGAACGGGCCAGGGTCTGGCGCTGGTAGTCGTCAGTCGCGTCCCACTTGTTGACCGCCACCACCACCGCGCGGCCGCTTTCCAGCACGTAACCTGCTATGTGAGCGTCCTGGTCACTGACGCCCTGCGTGGCGTCGATGAGCAGCAGCACCACGTGGGCCTCAGCGATGGCCTGCAAGGTTTTGACGACCGAGAATTTTTCGATCGCTTCAAACACCTTGCCCTTGCGGCGCAGGCCTGCGGTGTCGATCAGCTCGAAGCGCTGGCCGTCACGTTCCAGCGGCACATGAATGGCGTCGCGTGTGGTGCCGGGCTGGTCAAAGGCCACCAGCCGTTCTTCACCGAGCCAGGCATTGATCAATGTGCTTTTGCCCACATTGGGGCGGCCAGCCACGGCCAGGCGTATCGGCCGGTTGGCGGCCTCGCTTTCATCGTCGGGTGGCTCAGGCACACCCAGGCTGTCCAGCACGGCTTCCAGCAGGCTGCGTATGCCCTGCCCGTGCGCGGCTGACACCGGGTGCGGCTCGCCCATACCGAGCTCGTGAAACTCACCCAGCATGGGCGATTCACTCATGCCTTCGGCCTTGTTGATGGCCAGAAAAACCTTCTTGCGCTGCGCGCGCAGGTACTGCGCAATGTCGTGATCTTGCCCGGCCAGGCCCGAACGCAGGTCCAGCACAAAGATCACCGCATCGGCCTCGGCCACCGCCTGGCGCGTCTGCTTGGCCATCTCGGCCACGATGCCGGTGGGCTTCTGCGGTTCGAACCCGCCGGTGTCCACGACGATGAATTCACGCGCGCCCAGTTGGGCGTCGCCGTAGTGGCGGTCGCGCGTCAGGCCGGCGAAGTCTGCGACGATGGCGTCGCGACTTTTGGTGATGCGGTTGAAGAGCGTGGACTTGCCGACGTTGGCTCTGCCGACCAGTGCGATGACCGGCTTCATGGGTTCTTCAGCGCCTGTTTCAGTTGGCGCGGAAGGCGTACAGGCCTCCGGCCTGGTTGACCACCAGCAGCGTGCTGCCCGACACCACCGGCGCGCCCACGATCGCTTTGCCGTCGGTGCCCAGGCGCAGCTGCTGTTCACCGCTGGCGCCGGCCAGGAAGTGCACATAACCTTCGCTGTCGCCAAACACCACCATCGGGCCCACGGCCTGGGCGCCGCTCAGGCCGCGATAGAGCAGCTTTTCGTTGCTCCAGACAACGTCGCCAGTGCCCGCGCGCCAGGCCGTGATGCGGTCGCTGGCGTCAGCGCCAAAAACAAACTCGCCGTCGCTGGCCACGGCCTGGATGCCGCCGGCATTGCGTGACCAGGTGACCGTACCGCGTTCGACATCGGCGCAGCCCACGGCCGACTGGAAGGCCCGCACACAAACCCGTTCGCCCTGGCGCGCCAGTGGCCCCACCAGATCGGCCAGGCGCTCCACTTCGTTGCTGCCGCGCGGGGTGGCCATCGGCACTTCCCACAAAACCGTTCCCCGCAGCGGGTCCACGCCGGCCAGGCGCGGGCCTTGTGCCACCAGCAGCGTGTTTTTGTAGGCCGACAACACACTGGCTTGGGCGAGCGTGAGCGCATCACCCGGCCGTGCCAGCGTCCACAGGCGGCGGCCGTCGATGGCATCGAAGGCATGCACAGCACGGTCAACACCCATCACAAAAACTCGTTCCCCGGCCACCAGCGGCGGCGTCACCACGCTGGCCGGCACGCGTTTGCGCCAGACTTCGCGGCCGTTGTCAAAGGTCACCACAAAGTTGCTGCGCGTCACCACACTGGTGTGGCGGCCGTCGCTGCCCACACCGGCAGACAGCGCTTCACCGGTTTGCGCCGACCAGCGCACGGCGCCTGTGTCGGCGTCGAGTGCCGTCACTGCACCCTGGCCGTTAGCGACATAAAACACACCATCGCGTGCCACAGGCACCATCGCAAAATTGATACTGCCCAGGCTGGTGTTCCAGACCTGCCGCCCGCTCATCTTGGGCTGAAAATTCTCAAGCGGTGTGGGTTTGGGGCGCTCGGCCGCGCAGGCTGCCAGCAGCACCAGCACCAGGGTGGCCACCCGCGCAGCTGTTCGCCGCGGCCAGCCGGTGATCGAACCCGCAGGGTTCATTGCGCAGCCCCGGCGGCAGCCGGTGCGCTGGCAGCCAGCGGCGGCGCACCCAGGGCGGTGAGCTTGGCGTCGACCAAACGGCGGTAATCGAGCTTGTCAGACAGTGTTTGGTAGGCCGCTTGATAAGCCACCACCGCTTCGCTCTTTTTGCCCTGCAGGCTGAGCACGTCACCGCGCCGGTCGGCCGCCAGGCCCTCGAAGCCGGCTGCGGTGGCGCCGTCGAGTGCCTTCAGTGCCGCGTCATAACGTTTGGCCTGCAGGTGCAAAGCCGCCAGGCGCAGCTGCGCCACGGTGCGCAGTTCGTCGTCGCTGCCGTTTTGCGCGAGCCACTGCAAACTGGCCTGCGCGGCATCGAGCTGCCCTTTGTCAAACTGCGTTTTGGCCGTCAACAACGCGGCCTGCTGGGCGAAAGTGGTGCGCGGGAAACGTTCTTTCAGGTCGCCGAAGACACGAGCGGTTTTGTCGGCGTCAGCGGCCGTGCTGGCGCGCTCAAGTTCGTCGTACATCGCACCGGCTTTCACCGCTTGTTCACGCTGCCAATATTGCCAGCCGTTCCAGGCCGCAAAAGCGCCCAGCACCAGCACCAGCACGGCCGTGATCAGGTTGCCCTGTTTGTTCCAGAACGCCTTCAGCGCGTCAAGTTGTTCCTGCTCTTGCAGGTCGAGTTGTGTGGCCATGAATGCGTCGGTCGGTGGGTGCGGCGGTAAACCGTTGATTATGCGTTGCGCAGTTCGCCGGCCCAGCTTGCGGCGGTTGCCAACGGCCTGGTGCACTGCGCAGCGCTTGCGTCGCGCAGCGGCTTGATGGCCACTTCGCCGCGTGCCATTTCATCGGCACCAAACACCAGCGCGTGGCGGGCGCCGCTGGCGTCGGCGCGTTTGAATTGCGACTTCATGTTGCCGCCACCCGCGTGCAGCACCACGGCCAGGCCGGCTGCGCGCAGCGCCTCCAGCACCGGCATCACCTGCGGCAGCAGGGCAGTTTCAGGCACCACCGCATAGGCATCGGGCGCGCTGGTGGGTGGCGTGATGCCCACCGCTTCCAGCAGCAGCAGCAGCCGTTCCACGCCCAAGCCAAAACCCACACCCGGCGCGGGTTTGCCGCCCAGTTGTTCGATCAGCTGGTCATAACGCCCACCGCCACACACGGTGGCTTGTGAACCCAGGTGCGGCGTCGTCCACTCGAACACGGTCAGGTTGTAGTAGTCCATGCCGCGCACCAGGCGCGGGTTGATGCGGTAAGCCAGGCCAGCGCCGTCGAGCATGGCGCGCACGGCGTTGAAGTGGGCCAACGACGCTTCACCCAGGAAGTCCATCAACACCGGTGCGCCGGCTATCACCGCCTGCAGGCCTGTGTTTTTGCTGTCCAGAATGCGCAGCGGGTTGCTGTGCAGGCGCCGCCGTGCGTCTTCGTCCAGCAGCGCAGCGTGTGCTTCGAGATAAACAATCAGCGCGGCGCGGTGGGCCAGCCGTTCAGCGCCCTGGCCCAGGCTGTTGAGCTCCAGCATCACATCGCGGCCCTCGGCCAGGCCCAGCTCGCGCCACAGCGCACGCAGCAACAAGATCAGCTCGGCATCGACGTCGGGCCCGGCATGGCCCAGCGCTTCCACATCCAGCTGGTTGAACTGGCGGTAGCGGCCCTTTTGCGGCCGCTCGTGGCGGAACATCGGCCCCATCGTCCACACCCGCAGCGGCCCGTTGTACAGCGCGTTGTGTTCGATCATGGCGCGCACGATGCCGGCGGTGGCCTCGGGCCGCAGCGTCAGGCGGTCGCCGTTCATGCTGTCTTCGAAAGAGTACATCTCCTTCTCGACGATGTCGGTGACTTCCCCAAGCCCGCGTACAAACAGCGCCGTGGGCTCGACGATGGGCGTGCGGATGTTGCGATAACCGTAACGCGCCAACAGGCGCCGCACGGTGTCTTCAAACCATTCCCAGCGCGCCGATTCGGGCGGCAGGATGTCGTTCATGCCTTTGACGGCGGTCAGTTTTTCAGCCATGGGGACGGTGATGAAACCCGTTCGCGCTCAGCTCGTCTAAGCGCACGGGTGGGCGATCAGGGCTTCGACAGGCGCAGCCCGAACGGGAAAGAAGAATGTGGCAAAGGGCGATCAGCAGACCGCGTCAATGCGCAGCCGTCACCGCACCGTAGCGACGCTCGATGTAGTTCTCGACGATTTTGTGGAATGCCTGCGCAATGCCCTCACCGCGCAAGGTCATCGCTTTTTCGCCGTCGATGTACACCGGCGCAGCCGGCGCTTCACCGGTGCCGGGCAGGCTGATGCCGATGTTGGCGTGTTTGCTTTCGCCCGGGCCGTTGACGATGCAGCCCATCACCGCCACTTTCATGTTTTCAACACCCGGGTAACGGCTTTTCCAGACCGGCATCTGCGCGCGCAGGAAGTCGTCAATTTCCTTCGCCAGCACCTGAAACGTGTTGCTGGTGGTGCGGCCACAACCCGGGCAGGCGGTGACGCTGGGGTTGAAGGCACGCAAGCCCAGCGACTGCAAGATTTCAAGCGCCACCATCACTTCCTGCGTGCGCGCCTCGCCGGGCTGCGGCGTCAGGCTGACGCGGATGGTGTCGCCGATGCCTTCTTGCAGCAGGATGGCCAGCGCGGTGGCGCTGGCCACCGTGCCTTTGGTGCCCATGCCGGCTTCGGTCAGGCCCAGGTGCAGCGCGTGGTCGGTGCGACGCGCCAGTGCGCGGTAAACCGAAATCAGGTCTTGCACCCCACTGACCTTGCAGCTGATGATGATCTGCTCGCGTTTCATGCCCAGTTCGTGCGCCACGGCTGCCGAGCCCAGCGCCGACTGCACCAGCGCCTGATACATCACCTGTTTGGCGTCCATGGGCTGGCTGCGCAGCGCGTTTTCATCCATCAGCTGGGCCAGCAATTCCTGGTCGAGGCTGCCCCAGTTGACACCGATGCGCAGCACTTTGTCGTGCTGCACAGCAGCTTCCACCATCTGCGCAAACTGGCGGTCGCGTTTGTTGCCCTTGCCCACGTTGCCGGGGTTGATGCGGTACTTGCTGAGCGCACGCGCCATGGCCGGATAGTCGGTCAGCAGACGGTGGCCGTTGTAGTGAAAATCGCCGATCAACGGCACCGGGATGCCCATGCGGTCGAGCTGGTCGCGGATGTGCGGCACGGCCTCAGCGGCTTCGGGTGTGTTGACGGTGATGCGCACCATCTCGCTGCCCGCCTGCGCCAGTTCTTTCACCTGGATCGCGGTGCCGATGACGTCCACTGTGTCGGTGTTGGTCATGGCCTGCACGCGCACCGGGGCGTCGCCACCCACCGTCACCACATGGTCGCCCCAGCTCACGCGCGCTTGCAATGAGCGCCTGGGCGCGGGCGTGGCCACCGCAATGCCGTCGTCGTCGGGCTTGTTCATCATGGTCCTGTTTCTGTGATGCCGACCGCACCCGTCATTGCAGCTCGAAGCGCGCCACATTTTCGCGCGACCGGGCCATCACATCGACCGTGCGGCCCATGAAAACCAGCTGTGTGGCAGCCGCGTTGCCGACCAGCAGCCGAAACGGCAACGTGCCGTCAACACCGATGCTGCGACCGGGCTGCACGGTTTCGCTCAGCAAGACTTGACCTTTGGCGTCACGCACTTCCACCCAGGACACGTCAGTCGTGGTGACCACCAAAACACCACTGACCGCCGGCGCCACGCCCGCACTGGGCGGTGGCGCTGAAAACACGGTTTCGGCACCCGCCGTGCGCGCAGACGCGGCCGGCGGCGCAGCGGTGGTGACCATGCTCGCAGGCACGGTGAGTGGGCCCGGCGAGGCCAGTGAAAACAGCGCCACGGGCGCGGGTGAAGACGACGCCGTTGGCTGCGATGTCGCCGCAGCGTCCAGCGCTGGCGCTGACCCCGCCATGCCTGGCGTTCCCAGCGACACCGCCGCGCCTGACGTCGGGGCTGACGCAGCCGAAGCGGGTGCCGCCGGCACCACGGCACTGTCGGGCGCAGCCGGCACCACGGCATTGTCGGGCGCAGCCGGTGTCAACACCTCTGCACCCAGCCCCCACAGGCCGGAAGCGGGCAGCAGCAACACGGCCGCAGCGGCCACCAGCAGCGCCACCGCACCCCAGACCAGCGGCCCCAAACGATAACCAGAGCCTTGATCGGCCCGCCCTGAGCGGTCGCGGTAAGGCGTGCTTTGAATGCGCGAAGCGGGCTCCAACGCAATCGTGCCGCTGGGCGGCAGCAGAGCCAGCACGGGCTCGGAGTCCAGCTTCAGTTGGCGGCAGATGGTCTTCGCCAGCGCGCGCGCAAACGTGACATCGGGCAGCTCATGCAGGCGGTCGCCTTCCAGCGACTCCACCTTGCGCGGCGTGACCTTGATGGCGGTGGCCAGCGCCGCGATGTGCAGGCCTTGCGCTTCACGGGCGGCGCGCAGCAGCGCCCCTGCAGTGGCCGGGCTGGGCGCTGTGGGTGTTGCGCCGGCGGCGCCGGCGTCAGGACGGTTGATTTCAATCATCAAAGTTGCCACGTTCAAAGCGCAGCGTCTCGGGTGCCTGCGGGTAACGCTGGCGCAGCTGCGCGCCCAGGTCTTGCACCGCATCGGTGTTGCCGATGCGCTTTTCGATGCGCGCAGCCAGCCACAGGCTTTGTGCCGACACCTGTTCACTGACGGCGTTCACGCGCCGCACCAGGAAACGCGCGCGTTCCAGTTCGCCCCGCTGCAGCAGCACTTCGCTGAGGTTGAAAGCCGTCATCGGATTGGCCGGGTCCAGTTCGTAAGAGCGCGCCAGGTTGCGTTCAGCCGGCACCATGCGGCCGGCCCGCGCCTGACACACACCCAGCGCAAGCAACGTGCGCACCGAGTCGCGGTATTGCGGCAGCGCCAACGCGGCATTGAACTGGCTTTCACTTTCGTCAAAGCGCCGCTGTTGACACAAAAACCAGGCCCGGTTGTGCAGCGCACCGCCGTCGCCCGGCGCCAGCTGTATGGCACGCTGGAAGCTCTGGTCAGCAGCCGCAGCGTCACCCATGCTGGCCAATATCAGGGCCCGCATGCCGTGCGCCTCTGCAGCGTCGGGCCGCGCTT
>JAYUPP010000023.1:0-5368 GCA_043760045.1 Betaproteobacteria bacterium | reverse complement strand
GTTATGCCTACCGCACGCTGGGCCCGCTGGTGGGCGGTGTGGTGGGCAGCGGCAACGCCATCGCCACCGGCAGCATGGAAGTGGCGCGCCCGTTTCTGACGACCATGCCCTCACTCTGGGGTGCGCTCTTTGTTGACGTGGGTGGTGCCGCCAACAAGCTTGGGGACATCCACCTTGCCACCGGCTACGGCGTGGGCATGCGCTGGCGCAGCCCCGTGGGCCCGCTGCGGCTGGACTACGCCTGGGCGCGCGAGACCGGCAAGGCCCGTCTGCACTTCACGGTGGGCATCGCTTTTTGATATGGCTGAACCTTCGCCGCCGCCTTCGCCACCGCCGTTGCCAACAGCGCAACCGGCCGCTGCCGCACCTGCGCTTGCCACGCAAAACACACCGCGCCCGGCGCCGGTGTCGCTGGCCTCCAGCCTGGCGCTGCTGAAGCCGTTGCTGGCCATCGTGGTTTTGCTAACCTTGATGTTGGCTGCCATCGTGACCGGTGGGCGCTGGCTGCTGCAAAGCGAAGACGGTGCACGTTGGGCGGTGGCTAACCTGCCGGGTGTGCAGGTCAAGGGCTGGCGGGGTGGTTTGCTCGACAGCGAGTGGTCGGCGCAGAGCCTGCGCGTGCAGTGGGACGGCGGCAAGCAGTGGCTGCTGATCGAAGACCTGCGCCTGACGGGCGTGGCCGCCGCGTTGCGGCCGCACCCCCAGGCCTGGCTGGCAGTGGCCGCTGACAGCCTGCAAGCCACGCGCGTGACCGTGCACACGGGGCCACGCGGCCCGCGCCCGATGCCGCTGCCCCAGAGCCTGGCCTGGCCGCTGCAATTGAACCTGCGCCAGGCCGCTGTGGCCGAGCTGCGGGTGGACGACTGGAGCCCGTTGACCACCCTGCATGCAGAGGGCCTGGTGCTGGACCCGCGGCCGCAGGCAAGGCACGCGGTGCAGCAGGCCCGCGCTGAATGGCAGGGCCTGCAGCTGACGGCCAGCGGCGGCATTCAGCACCAGCGCCCATTCACCGTGGATTTGCAAGGCACGGCGCGGCCGGCCGATGGCGCTTTAACTTCCAGTTCCAGTTCCAGTTCCAGTTCCAGTTCCACGTCCACCCCCGGCGCCATCGCGCGCGCCAAAGACCAGCCAGCCTGGGCGGCTGCGGTGCAGTTGAACGGTGCCTTGGAAAACATGCAGTTGCAGGGCACGCTGCGCGGTGTGCCGGTGCCTGTGCCCGGCCCCGGTGGTGGCGCGCCAGCCCTCGGCCCCGGTGGCACCGCTACAGCCGCAGCCCCAGCAGTCGACGTGCGCGCCAGCCTGCGCGTGCTGCAGGCCTGGCCGCTGGACCATCTGCAGCTGCAGACGCAGAACCTGAACCTGCAGGCGCTGGTGCGCACGGCACCCCGCACCTCGCTTTCGGGCAGCGCACAAATCGCCATGCGGGCGCAGAACGCGCCCATCAGCGCGCTGCTGGACCTGCGCAATGCACTGGCAGGGCGCTGGGACAGTGGCCTGCTGCCGCTGCGCCAGCTGCGCGGCGAAGTGGTGGGCAGCCTCGCCCAGCGGCAGCGGCTGGACTTCGATCAACTGGAACTGCTGTTTGGTGACGCCGCCGGTGCGGCGGGCCGCTGGACCGGCAGCGCCGTCTGGCAAGGCCATGAGCTGAAAGTGCAAAGCCAGGTGCACGACCTGTCGCCGCAGCGGCTGGACAGCCGCGCCGCCGCCATGCGCTTGAGCGGGCCCGTCAACGCCACGCTGCTGGGCCTGCCGTCGCCCGACAACACCGTCAAGACACCGGCACCCCCGCGTCAGCTGACCTGGGACTTCGACCTTGAAGGCCTGCTCGACCAGGCGCCCCAACCCGTGCAGCTGGCGATGGCCGGTGTGGCCAGCGAGGGGCGGCTCGTCGTCCAGCACGCCCAGGCGCGCACCGGCGCGGCCAGCGCGCAGTTCGCCGGCACGCTGCTGCGCTCGCCAGTTGCCAAGGGCAAAGAAAGCGAATGGCGCGTGCAGACCCAGGGTGCGGTGAAAGACTTCGACCCCCTGCCCTGGTGGCCCGGCGAGCGCAACACCGTGTGGCACCAAGGCCCACACCGCTTGACGGCGCAGTGGGCGCTGGACCTGCTGCTGCCGGCCGGTGCGCTGCAGTTGCCGCTGCCGGCGTTGCTGCAACGGCTGGCGGGAAACGGCAGCGTGCAGGTGCGCGAATCGATGCTGGCCCGTATGCCGGTGGCGGCCGACATCACGCTGGCCTACCAACCTGGCGTTAGCAGCCACAGCGGCAAGAACAGTGGCAAGAACAGCGGCAACGACAGTGGCAACAACAGCGGCAACAACAGTGGCAACAACAGCGACAGCAACACCGCCACCCGCAGCCCGGCGCAGGCCACCGTGAAAGCCGAGATTCGTGCCGCCGGCAATGTGCTGCACATCGACGGCGCCGGCGACCCCCTGGGCGAAGGGCTGAACGACCGTTGGCAAGCCGACTTGAAGGCCGAGCAGTTGTCAGCGCTGGCGCCCTGGGCCGCGCTGCACCCGGCGCTGGCCGACTGGGTGCCGCAGCAGGGCCAGGTCAACGCCAGCCTCACGGCCGTGGGCCGCTGGCCGCAGCTGCGCACCGAAGGCACGGCGCGGGCCACCCAACTGCGCGTGGGCGCCTACCAGCTGCAAACCGCCGACGCCGAATGGCGACTGGACACACAAACAAACGGCCCGCTCGACTTGAAGCTGGAAATTACGGGCCTGCAGTCGGCCAGCACCGCCACGGCACAGAAAGTGGAACAGCTGCGTGCCGAGCTGCGCGGCAGCATGCAAAACCACCAGATCAGCTTCAGCGCCACCAGCCCGGCCGGCCTGGCACCTGCGCTGGCGCAGGTGCTGGGCCTGCGGGTGGACAGCGGCACCCAGGCCACCGTGCAAGCGCAAGGCAGCTGGCAGCCGCAAAGCGGGGGCGCCGGGCTGTGGCGCGGCACGGTCGAGCGGCTGCATCTGGCCGCATGGGATGGCAAAGCCGGTGCATTCACAGCAGCAGCCGTTGCCGCTGCCCCGCCCGCCGCCACCTGGGCCGAGGCCCGCAACCTGAAAGCCGAATTGCAACTGGGCGCCGGCGGCAGCCTGGGCAGCCTGAAGGCCGAAGCCGGCCGCCTGTTCATCGGCCCCACGGGCACCCAGCCGCTGGTGCTGCGCTGGGACACTGTGCAGGTGGACTTGCGGCCTGCTGCGCCCCACCTGCAACTGCGCGCTGATTTGGAGCCCTTTGACGCCGTGCCGCTGCTGGCGCGTTTGCAGCCCACGATGGGCTGGACGGGCAACCTGAAAATGGCGGCCCGGCTCGACATTCGCGCCACCGAGCGCATGGATGCCGACCTGGTGCTGCAACGCACCGACGGCGACCTGAACATCGACGGCGGCGACGGTTTGCAGCTGCTGGGCCTGACCGAGCTGCGGCTGGTGGTGGCCGCACATGAAGGCCTGTGGCAGCTGACGCCGCTGGTCAAAGGCCGGGGTGTGGGCGAACTCACAGGCGCGGTGCAGATACGCAGCACACCGGCGCAGCGCTGGCCCGCACATGATGCGCCGCTGCAAGGCAGCGTCACCGCACGCGCGCCCGACATCGGCATCTGGGCACCCTGGGTGCCGGCCGGCTGGCGCCTGACAGGCGACATGAACGCCACCGCAACAATCGGCGGCACCGTGGGCACACCCCGCTACACCGGCGCGGTGCGCGGCAGCAACATCGGCGTGCGCAACCTGCTGCAAGGAGTCAACGTCAGCGGCGGCGAGGTGTCCATCGTGCTGGAAGGCGAAACCGCACGCATCGAACGTTTCACGCTGAAAGGCGGCGAAGGCCGCATCGACATCACCGGCGACGCCGTCTGGAGCGCGGCGCCGCTGGCCCGCCTGCAGCTCAAGGCCGACCGCTTCCGCGCGCTGGGGCGGCTGGACCGGCTGCTCATCGCCAGCGGCGAAGCGCAGCTGAACCTGCAGCGCGACCAGGGCCGGCTGGAAGGCAAGTTCACCATTGACGAAGGTCTGTTCGACACCACTGCTGCCGACGCACCTTCGCTGGACAACGACGTCACTTTTCGCGGCCAGGTGGATGAACAAACCGCCAGCGCGGCGCGCAACGAAGCCACGCCGCGCAGACGCAACTTTGCGCTGGCCGTGGACGTCAACCTGGGCGACAAACTGCGCGTGCGCGGACGCGGGCTGGACAGCACGCTGCGCGGCGACATCCGCATCAGCAGCCCTGAAGGCCGCCTGGCCGTCAACGGCGCCATCCGCAGCGAGGGCGGCACCTACGCGGCCTATGGCCAGAAGCTGGAGATCGAACGCGGCGTGCTCGTTTTCACCGGCCCGCCCGACAACCCGCGGCTGGATGTGCTGGCGCTGCGCCCCAACATCGACAACCGTGTCGGTGTGCTGATCACCGGGCAGGCACAAGCGCCGCGGGTGCGCTTGTATGCCGAGCCTGAGATGAGCGACACCGACAAACTGTCGTGGCTGGTGCTGGGCCGTGCGCCCGACGGCCTGGGCCGCACCGACACCGCACTGCTGCAGCGCGCCGCCGTGGCCTTGCTGTCGGGCGAAGGTGAAGCGCCCACCGATGCGCTGCTGAAAAGCCTGGGCATCGACGAGATTTCGCTGCGCCAGGGCGACGGCGAAGTGCGTGAAACCGTCATCACGCTGGGCAAACAACTGTCGCGCCGCTGGTACGTGGGTTATGAGCGCGGCGTCAACGCCACCTCGGGCACCTGGCAGCTCATCTACCGCATCGCGCAGCGCTTCACGCTGCGCGCTCAAAGCGGCCGCGAAAATTCGCTGGACGTGATCTGGGTCTGGCGCACCCAGGAAACGCCGGCAGACGCCAACATGAGAAAATCCATCGTCACGCCGAAGTGACAGCAGCGCCAGTTCACCCCGCCTCGCCGTAGTTCAATGGATAGAACGGGCGCCTCCTAAGCGCCAGATACAGGTTCGATTCCTGTCGGCGGGACCAAATGACGATCAGCAAAAGGTCCCTTCGGACCTTTTGCCGTCATTTGGGGACGAGCGCCTGCAAGCGCGAGTCCTGATGACCTGAAACACTGTCGCTGCGGATCTTTTGCCAGCATTCAGAGGCGAGCCGCTAAGTTTCATGATGCGGGGCAGCGCCACGAATCATGGAACACTTCCACATTGAGGGCGCATCCAGGCCGTTACAGCTGCCCCAGCACCCGCCTCGCCGCCTCAAAGACACCTTCGGGCTGCAGTTCCACACGGTGTTGCCGGTTGAATTCCTGCAGCCGCCGCAGTTCACGCATCACCCATTGCGGAAAACCGGAACGGCCACCGCGGTGGTCGACCAGCAGGTCGTCCAACACCTGCGCAGCCAGGTTCTCATCGG
>JAYUPP010000022.1:0-15170 GCA_043760045.1 Betaproteobacteria bacterium | reverse complement strand
AGCAGGTGCGCACCGAAAGTGTGGACGTCAAGGCGCTGAAAACCAAACCGCCGGCGCGTTACACCGAAGCCACTTTGCTGAGTGCGATGGAAGGCGCCGGCAAGTTGATTGAAGACGAAGAGCTGCGCGACGCGATGAAAGAAAAAGGCCTGGGCACCCCGGCCACGCGCGCGCAGACCATCGAAGGCCTGATCGCCGAAAAATACATGCTGCGCGACGGCCGCGAACTGGTGCCCACCGCCAAGGCTTTCCAGCTCATGACGCTGCTGCGCGGGCTGGCGATTGAAGACCTGACCCGCGCCGACCTCACCGGTAATTGGGAATTCCAGCTCTCGGAAATGGAGCAAGGCCGCTTGTCGCGCCAGGCCTTCATGGCCGAGATCGGCAAAATGGCCGAGCGCATCGTCAAAAAAGCCAAGGAATACGACCGCGACACCATTCCGGGCGACTACGCGACTCTCGCCACCGCCTGCCCTAACTGTGGTGGTGTGGTGAAAGAAAACTACCGGCGTTTCACCTGCACCGGCGGCACCGGTGACGCTGAGGGCTGCGGTTTTTCGATGACCAAGATCCCGGCCGGCCGCGCCTTTGAAACGGTCGAAGCCGAGACATTCTTGAGCAACCGCAAGATCGGCCCGCTGGAAGGTTTCCGCTCCAAAGCCGGCTGGCCTTTCACCGCCGAACTGAAGCTGGTGTTTGATGAAGAGATCAAGAACTGGAAGCTGGAATTTGACTTTGGCGACGACGCGAAATTGGCCGAAGGCGACGGTGCGCCGGTGGACTTTTCAGCACAAAGCAGCCTGGGCGCCTGCCCCAAATGCAAGGGCAAAGTGTTTGAACACGGCAGCAACTATGTGTGTGAACACAGCGTGGGCGTCGCTGTGACCTGCGACTTCAAAACCGGCAAGATCATCCTGCAGCAGGCCGTGCCGGCCGAAGAAGTGACGAAGCTGCTGAGCACTGGCAAAACCAGTTTGCTGGAGAATTTTGTCTCCAACAAAACGCGGCGCAAGTTCAAGGCCTACCTGGCTTATGACGCCAAAGAAGGGCGTGTGAGTTTTGAGTTCGAGCCGCGGGCTGCGAAGTTTCCGCCGAAGAAAACAGCGGCGGGCGGGGCAGCACCGGCGGCTGCAAAACCTGCTGCAAAACCCGCCGCCAAGGTCGCCGCCAAAAAGGCCCCCGTGCGCAAGAGAGCAGCCGCCTGAATTGAATGGCTCCTTCTCCCTGCAAGGGAGAAGGCCGGGGTGAGGGTGCAGTGGTGGCTAACAAGAAACCTTGACGCAGCACGATTTACCCTCACCCCAACCCTCTCCCTGCAAGGGAGAGGGAGCCAGTCCAAACCATGACCCTGCCCGTTCTGTACAACCTGCTGGCGCTGCTGGCCACCATCGCGCTCGGCTGGTGGGCGGTGCGGCAAGGCTGGCTGGCGCCACAACTGGACGGCGGCGACGAAACGGCCGACCGCCGCCGCCTGACCGACCCGGCGCAGGTGCTGGGCAACACCACGCTTTACCTGTTTGTGCCGGCGCTGCTGTTTCGCACCATGGTGCGGCAAGACCTGGCAGCACTGCCGCTGCGCACGCTGGCAGCCTATTTCGTGCCGGCTTTGGTTTACCTGTTGCTGGTGTACGGCTGGCACCGGCTCGTGCAGCGGCGCGCGGGCGCCGAGCCCGCCACCCGCACCATCGCCGCCACTTACGGCAACGCGGTGCAGCTGGGCATTCCGATGGCGTCGGCGCTGTTCGGCGAAGCCGGCCTGGCGTTGCACATCGCGCTTGTCAGCGTGCACGGCATGGTGCTGCTGACGGTGCTGACGGTGCTGGTGGAAGCCGATCTGGCGCGTGGCCGTCCCGACGCCAACCGCTGGGCGACCGTGAAGCGCACGGTGCGCAACACCGTCATTCACCCGGTGCTGCTGCCGGTGCTGGCCGGGCTGGTGTGGAACTTCAGCGGCCTCGGCCTGCACCCTGTTGCCGACCAGTTGTTGCTGACGCTGGGCCAGGCGGTGGTGCCGCTGTCGCTGGTGCTGATCGGTGCTTCGCTGGCGGCACACAGCGCACCGGGGCAGAGCGCTGGGCATGCGCTGACGCTGGTGCGGCAGTCTGCTGGCGCGGCGCTGCTGAAGCTGCTGGTGCTGCCGGCGCTGGTGCTGCTGGTGGCGCGCGTGGGTTTTGGATTGACCGGCACGCCGCTGGCGGTGCTGGTGATGATGGCGGCTTTGCCGGCGGGCACGAATGCGCTGATTTTTGCGCAGCGCTACAACACGCGCCAAGCCGAAGCGGCCGTGGTGATCGTCGTCACGACCTTTCTGTTCATGGGCTCGGCGGCGTTGTGGCTGTGGGTGCTGGGTCGGGTGGTTTGACGGCGTCCGGCACACCGCCAAGCCAGGCTGTTAGCGCATCAGCCAGGCTGTTAGCGCATCACCCAGACCTTCCCACACATAACGCATGCGCGCACTGCGGCGCAGTTCGTCGTGCGCGCACAACCAAACCTCCAGGCGCTGGCCCACGCGGCCGGCGTGCACCCGTTGCAGCATCGGGTTGCGCGCCGCCACATCGGAAAGTGTCATGCCCACCGCAGCACCGGCTTCCACCAGCGCCAACCGCGCCAGCGCGGCGTCGCTGCGAAAACGAAAACGCAGCGCCTGCGTCGGCGCCGGCCCGCTGATGTAGTCGGCCAACGGCCAGCGCTCGCGGTCAAAGCCCGTCATCAGGCCGCCAGCGGCTGCACCGGCGCTTGCCCAGTCACCTTCACCACCCCGGCGCGCCAGGTAGTCCACATGGGCGTACAGGCCCAGTTCGGTCTCGCCCACTTTGCGCGCAATCAACCCCGGCTGGTCGGGGCGGAAAAAGCGCACCGCGATGTCGGCGTCGCGCCGCAGCAGGTTGTCGGCGCGATTCGACACCGCCAGTTCAATTTCCAGCTCGGGCTGCGCCAGCAGCAGTGGCGCCAGCAAAGCCGGCACCACACGCGCGCCATAAACCTCAGACACCGCCAACCGCACCACACCGGCCACCGGCTGCTGGGTCGGGCCAAACAGGGTTTGCGCCTCGCGTGTGGCGTGGCGCATCGGCACCAGCGCTTCAAACAGCGCGTCGGCACGCGCGTTGGCCTGCAGCCGGCCGGGCAGGCGGGTGAACAGCGTTTCGCCCAGCTGCTGCTCCAGCGCGCGCAACTGGCGGCCCATGCTGGGCTGGGTGGTCTGCAGACGTTCGGCGGCGGCTGTCAGCGTGCCGGTGTCGTAGATGGCCAAAAAGCTGCGCAGCAGGTTCCAGTCGTCCAGCGCCGGGCCGGGGCGCGGTGCGATGCGCAGCGCTGCGGTTGGGGTGGTGGCGGGGGTGGTCTTGTCAGCCATGGGCAACGAGTGTGGCTGCAACGCGGGCGCTTGGGGGGCCACCGCGCCATGCGTTTTTGCATGCCTGGCAGGCACTGCAGGTGCTGGTGGGCCGGCGCACCGGCGGCCACGATGCAGAGCTTCCACCCCCCTGCCACCCCTCACCTGCCCATAACCGCCATGAATCGATCAACCACCCCAGCCGCACCCAGCCGCCGCCGTTTCATCAGCCTGATGGGCGGCGGCGCCGTGTTTGCCGCCGCCGGCACTGCCGCGTGCAGCAGCGGCTATCCCGACGTTGCCGTGCAGCCCTGGCGCGAAGCCGGTTTGCAGACCGACCTGCGCCGCCACATGCTGGCACACGCGCTGCTGGCGCCCAACCCGCACAACCGCCAGCCCTGGCAGGCCGACCTGTCGCGCGAGGGCGAGATCACATTCAGCCTGGACGCGAACCGGCTGCTGCCTGAAACCGACCCCTACGGCCGCCAAATCGTCATCGGCTGCGGCGCTTTCATCGAGCTGGCCGTCATCGCTGCGGCCGAACGCGGTTTTGCCGTCACGGTGCAGGCTTTCCCCCAGGGCGCACCCGCCGACGGCCTGCTGCCGGGCGCGGTGCCGCTGGCGCGACTCGTCATCGGCGCTGCCGGCTCGGCCCCCCGCGACCCGCTGTTTGCCGCCATCACCCAGCGCCACACCCACAAGGGCGCTTACGACAACAGCCGCACGCTGCCCGCGGCCTTGCCGCCGCAGTGGCTGGCGGGTGCACGAAGCAAGGGCCTGCAAGCCGGCGTCGTCAGCGACGCCCCCACCATCACCACGCTGCGCACCTTGGCGCGCCAGGCCTGGGAACAAGAGATGACGACGCCACGCACGTGGCTGGAATCAGCGCGCTTGCTGCGCATCGGCCCGGATGCGGTGGCCCAACACCGCGATGGCATCTCGGTGATGGACACCGTGCCGCGCCTGTTGCACAAGGTGGGTGCTTTTGACCCGCTGCAGGTGCCCACTCGCGGCAGCGCCAATTTCGACCGTGTGATGCAGCGTTGGGCGCCGTTTGAGTCCGGCAGCGGTTTTTATTGGCTGGCCAGTGCGGGCAACAGCCGCGCACAGCAGCTGGACAGCGGCCGCACCTACGTGCGCGCGCAATTGCAGGCCACCCTGCTGGGGGTGCACATGCACCCGTTGTCGCAGGCTTTGCAGGAGTTTGCCGAGGTGCGTGCCCAGCGCAGCGCGCTGCATCAGGCGCTGGGGTTGGGGCTTGGGCTGGACGCTGCGCAAACCACGCTGCAGATGTTTGCGCGCGTGGGTTACGGCGTGGCGGCGGCGGCGCCCACACCACGGCGGGGCCTGCCGGACTTGCTGGCGGCTTGACGGCAAGGCAGGCTGCAGGACCGGCAGGCTTGCAGCGACAATTCGCGGCATGACCCACAGCGACATTCCTGCCTACATGGCCACGTTGGCGCTGCTGCGCGGGCCGCTTCAGCCGCGATGGCCGCCGCCCCCACCGCCGCGAAGGACGCCGCATTGCGCGCCCTGGCTCTGCACTTGCGAAGCCACGTGGCGGCGCTGCAAGCCGCCAATGCCCAAGACCTGGCCGCTGCCCGTGCAGCCGGCCTGGCCGAGCCGCTGCTGGACCGCCTGCAGCTGACGCCAGCGATCATTGAAACGGTGGCGCAGGGTTGCGAGCAGATCGCCGCCATGCCCGACCCGGTGGGTGAAATCACCGGCGTCAAGCGCCGCCCCAGCGGCATCAGCGTGGGCCAGATGCGCGTGCCACTGGGTGTCTTCGGCATGATTTACGAAAGCCGGCCTAACGTCACCATTGAGGCTGCTGCATTGGCCATCAAAAGTGGCAATGCCTGCATCCTGCGCGGCGGCTCGGAAGCGCTGCACAGCAACTTGGCGTTATGGCGTGTGGTGCAGCAGGCGCTGGCCAGTGCCGGGCTGCCGCTTGAAGCCGTGCAGCTGGTGGAAACCACCGACCGCGCCGCCGTCGGCCAACTGATCACGATGCCCGAGTTTGTGGACGTCATCATTCCACGCGGCGGTAAAGGCCTGATTCAGCGCGTGAGTGCCGAGGCCCGGGTGCCGGTCATCAAACACCTGGACGGCAACTGCCATGTCTATGTGGATGAGCAGGTGGACCTTGAACTGGCCGTGCAGGTGACCGACAACGCCAAGACGCAGAAATACAGCCCGTGCAACGCCGCCGAAAGCCTGCTGGTGCATGCCGCGCAGGCCGCAGCGTTTTTGCCGCGCATCGGCGCCGTGTTCGCCGCCAAGGGTGTGCAGATGCGCTGCTGCCCGCGTGCGGCGGCGCTGCTGGGCGGTGTGGCACCGTCGGCTGCCGGCACGTCCGCAGGTGTGGTGCGGGCCACCGAAGAAGACTGGGCGACTGAGTACCTGGCGCCCATCATCAGCATCAAGGTGGTGAGCACTTTCGAAGAAGCAATCGCGCACATCAACCGCTACGGTTCACACCACACCGACGCCATCCTCACCAGCCACCACGGCCACGCCATGCGTTTTTTACGTGAGGTGGATTCGGCCAGTGTGATGGTCAACGCCAGCACCCGTTTTGCCGACGGGTTTGAATACGGCCTGGGCGCCGAAATCGGCATCAGCACCGACAAGTTTCATGCCCGGGGGCCGGTGGGGCTGGAAGGCCTGACGTCGATGAAATGGGTGGTGCTCGGGCAGGGCGAGGTGCGCCGCTGAAAGCAGCGCGGTGAGCGTGAAACTGCTGCTGGCAGTGGCAGCGGCCGCGCTGCTGTTTTTCTGGACCACCGGCGCCCACAGCCGTTTGCTGGCCTTGCGCAAAAACGTCGATCTGGCCGCCGCGCGGCTGACCGATGTGGTGGCGCTGCGGCATGCGGCACTGACGCAACTGTTGGCGGTGTTGCTGCAGTCGAGCCGGGCACAAGCCGCCCTGTCGCAACCGGCCTTGTTGCAGCCCCTGGCCACCGAAGCCGTTGCGCTGCAGGCCCTGAACGGCGCGCTGGCTGACGAGCAGCTGGCCACCCGCGCACTGGCCGCGCGGGCGCTGGACGCAGCGGCTGCGGCGGCCTGGCTGGCCGCGCAAGCGCCGCTGGACGCCTGCGCGGCACGCGTGTTGGCGCTGCTCGACCAGCACCCCGAACTGGCGCAAGAGCCGGCCGTGGCGCAACCCCTGCAGGCCGCCCGCGCCACGCAGCCGCGCCTGCAGCTGCTGCGCCATGCCTACAACGAAGCAGCGGGTGAGCACAACCGTGCGCTGCTGCAGATTCCAACCCGCTGGCTGGTGCGGGCCTTTTTTCGCTTCGCGCCAGCTGGGCTGGTCTAGCGCCGTGCCCGCTTGCGCCTCAGCGCCGGCCTCAAGCGTTGACTGGGGCTGACAACAGTGGGGCCGACGAGCCGGGGTGCGGGGCGGCGCTGTTGAGCGCACTCTCGCTGCAAGGGACCGTGACCAACGCAGGCACATACAGCCGCACAAAGTCGGCCACCGGCACCGGCCGGCCCAGCAGATAACCCTGCAGCAGGTCGCAGCCCACTGCTTCCAGCAGCGCACGTTCGGCGGCGGTTTCCACGCCCTCGGCGGTGACCACCAGGTTCAGGCTGTGCGCCATCTCCACGATGGACCGCAACAGCTGTTGGCGGCCGCTGCTGCTGTCGGCGTCGGTGACGAAGCTGCGGTCGATCTTCAGTTCGGTGGCCGGCAGACGCTGCAGGTAAGCCAGCGAAGACTGGCCGGTGCCGAAGTCGTCGATTGAAACGCCCACGCCCAGGGCGCGCAGCGCGGCCAGCCGCAGCACCGGGTCATCGCCGCTGTCCAGGAGGCCGCTTTCCGTCACCTCCAGCAGCAGCCTTTCAGCCGGCACACCCGCTGCGGCCAGCAGCTGCTGCACGGCGTGCGGAAAACCGGGGTCGCGCAGGTCGACGGTGGAAATGTTGACCGACAGGTGCAGCCCGCCCAGTTCGCTGCGCAGCAGTTCGATGCAGGCCTTCAGCATGTAGCGCGTGACGGCGCCGATGCGCCCGGTGCGCTCTGCAAAGGGTATGAATTCAGTCGGCGCCACCCAGCCGCGCTGCGGATGCCTCCAGCGCACCAGCGCTTCGGCGCCGACCACGCGGCGTGTGTGCGGGCACCACTTGGGCTGCAGGAAAGGCACCAGCTCGTGGCGGTCCATGGCCTGCTGCAGTTCAGACAGCAGGCTCAGGTGCGACAGCCGGGCGGCTTCAATCGACGGGTTGTAGGCCCCCACGGTGCTGCGCAGGCGCTTGGCCTCAAACAGGGCCTGCTCGGCGCGGCGCAACAGATCTTGCGGCGTTTCGCCATGTTCGGGGCTGGCGGCCACGCCCACCGTGACGCCCAGGTCCAGCACATGGTCGCGCCACTGCGTGGCATGTTCCATCGCCACCTGCAGGTCTTGGGCACGCTGCAGCGCACTGACAGCGGGCGGCAACACCAGCAGCGCGCCAAAAGTGCCACCGCCCAGGCGCGCCAGGTCGGCCGGCGCGGCCACCCGCGCGGCAGCCCGCTGGGCGGTCAGCAAGATGGCCTGGTCGCCGGCCTCAAAACCCAGCAGGGCGTTGATGGACTTCAGCCTTTCGATGTCGAAACAAACCATCGCCAGACGCTGGCCTGCAGTGGTGGCGCTGGCCACCGCTGCGGCCTGGTCGGCAATGAAACGCTCGCGCCGCGAAAGGCCGGTGAGCGCGTCGTAGTCCCGCGCGTGCTGCAGCGCCTGTTCACGTTCCTGCACACGCGTGGCCATCAGGTTGAACGCGGTGCCGATGGCGTCCACCTCGTTGTGCGGCCCTTCGCGCAGGCGCTGGCCGTAGTCGCCGGCAGCAAAGCGGCGCGCGGCCAGCGCCACCTGGCGCAGCGGCGCCGCCACATTGCGCGTGACCCAGATGCACAGCACAAAAGCCAGCACCAGGCTGGTGGACGCCAGGGCCAGCAGCCAGGCGCGTTCCTGGTCCAGCTCCAGGCCCATCGCGGCCAGGTGCTGCCTGGTTTTTTGCTGTTCGGTCTGGCTCACGGCCTGAATGCCCAGCGTCAGGTTGCCCAGCGCCTGGTCAATCATCTCGGTAACGGCTGCTTGCGCCGCAGCCAAATCGCTGGCCTCGATCAGGATGGTGGTTACTCGGTAGGACAGCCGGTACTGCTGCACCAGCAATTCGATGGTGCGAAAAGCGCCGTTGCTGGCGCCACCTTCGATCACCGGGGCCAGCTCCAGCAGCGCCCGGTCCAGGCGCTGGTTGGCCGCAGAGATCTGTTCGTATGCCGACTCACGCTGGCCGCGCGGCGCCAGCAGCAGCACGATCAGCCGCCGCGCCGCTTCATGGGCGTGTTCGTTGACGCGCGACAGGCCAGCCATGCGCTGCAGGTCCACCGTGGCCAAGCGCTCAATCACCGCTGACAGCTTTTGTTCCTGGTGCCAGGCCAGCCCGCTGGCGGCCAGCACCATGAACAGCAGGGCGCTGATGGCGATCACCAGGCTTTGTGATGTGCTCTTGAACAAGGGCGTGCGCTCGGGGCGAGGCCAAACGGGGCCACACTTTGGTATCGGATGGCGCTGACGCGGCTTGAGCGCGGCGCCGCCCCTTACGCCGGCAGCAGGGCGCGCCGGATCAACCGTTTGCGGCTTTTTGCACAGCTTGCGCGTCCACGCCCAGGCGGCTGGCAGCGGCCAGGATCTCGTGCCAGGTGGTGGTGTCCACCGGCACGCCCTGCGCCGTGCGCTGCAGCAAGGCGGCGCGTTCGGCGTCGCCCGACACCTGCACCGGTGCAAAACCTTCACGCGGCGGGCTGGCTTGCACCCAGTCGATGAAAGCCTGGGCTTCAGCGGCAAAACGCTCGTGTGCGCCCAGCTTGTGGGGGTCGAGCAGCACGCTGAACATGCCGTTGATGACCCGCATTTTGCGGGTGTCATCGCTGTGCTGCGTCAGGCCACCGGCCAGCGCGCCGCCCAGCAGTTCACACATCAGCGCCAGGCCATAACCTTTGTGTTCGCCAAAGGTGAGCAGCGCGCCAAAAGGCGGCACCACGGTGTAACGCGGGTTGGTGGTGGGCCGGCCCTGGTCGTCGATGAGATAACCCGCTTCCACCGCCTCGCCCTTGTTGTGCGCCACCCGCGTTTTGCCTTGCGCGATGACGCTGGTGGCGAAGTCAAGAATGACGGGTGGCCGGCCGGGCAGCGGCACGCCAGCGCAAAAGGGGTTGGTGCCGAAACGTGCATCGGCGCCGCCATAAGGCGCAACTATGCCGCGCGAGATGACGTTCACGAAGTGCAACGACACCAGCCCGGCGGCAGCGGCTTGTTCGGCCCAGGCACCGATGCGCCCCAGGTGGTGCGCATTGCCTAACGCCAAAATGCAACTGCCGTGCAGCTGTGCGCGCGCGATGCCCAGAGCCATCGCTTGGGCCCCGATGACCTGGCCAAAGCCGGTGTTGCCGTCCAGCCGCAACAATGCGCCGCCGTCCAACACTGTCGTCAGTTGCGCGTTTGGCTTCAGGCTGCCTTCGAGGTAGGCACTGGCATAACGCGGCAGCATGCCGATGCCGTGTGAATCGTGGCCCATGAGGTTGGCTTGCACGAGATTGCCCACCACCGCTTCCACTTCGGCAGGCTGGCTGCCAAAACCTTGCACCAGCAGGCGCATCGCGGACAACAGATGGGGCAGGGCAAAGAGGTGGTCGGTGGTCATGGTGGGGGCCTGGGTGGGTGCACGGTGTGCATCAGCGGTCGGACGACTGCATTCGGCAGCAGACGCGCATCGGGCACCCTGCGGGGATGGACCCCGGTGCTGATGCGCAGGGTGGGCAAGCCTACCGCACCCGCACCCGCACCCGCATCCGCACCCGCACCCGCCACAAAAGCGCGGCGCAGCACGCGCCACAATGCCAGCCGCCGCCTGACCTCTGCAAACAAGGACCTTCCACATGCTCAAGTTCTATTACTCGATGGCCCCCAACCCGATGAAGGTGGCGCTGTTTCTGGAAGAAGCCGCGCTGCCCTACGAAGCACTGGCGGTGGACACCCGCAAGGGCCAGCAGCACAGCGCCGAATTCATGGCGCTGAACCCGAATGCCAAGGTGCCGGTGCTGATTGACGGTGCCACCACCGTGTGGGACAGCAGCGCCATCCTGTTGTACCTGGCCGAAAAAAGCGGCCAGTTTCTGCCCGACTCTGGCGACCGCGGTGCGATGTTGTCGTGGCTGATGTTCACCGCATCGGGCATCGGCCCCTTCAGCGGCCAGGCCGTGCACTTCAAGCATTACGCACCCGAACCCGTGCCCTACGCCATCAATCGCTATGACTTTGAAGCCTGGCGCCACTGGAAGATCTTGAACAACCACCTGGCCGGCAAAGACTGGATGCTGAGCGGCCGCTACACGCTGCTGGACATGGCCGTCTGGGGCTGGGCGCGCGCGGTGCCTTTTGTGCTGGGGGCCGAGGCCTGGGAACAGCTGCCGCACGTGAAGCGCTTGTTCGACACCGTCAACGCGCGGCCCGCCGCACAGCGCGTGGCCACACTGAAAGACCGTTATGCCTTCAAAGCCGAAATGGACGACGAAGCGCGGCGGGCGATGTTTCCGCAGAACGAACGGCTGAAGGCAGGTTGACGATGGGGTTGAGGGCGGGCTGAAAGCGGCCTTCAGGCCGGCGCCGGCAGCAGCCGCAACAGAGCCCGCACGTCTTCTTTGGTGCGGTAGCGGCCGAACGCCGCCTCGTCTTGCTGGCGCACGATGTTGAAGGTGTCGAGCATGTAGCCGGCATCGTCTTCACCCAAGCCGTAGAGATAGAAAAACAGCGCGTCCAGCGCGGCCAAACGCGTGCGGCGGTCTTCGTCGTTCCAGGTGAACGGCGGCAGCACCGCGCCGTGCGCATCCACATAACCCAGGTCGCGCGCAAAGGGCGCGAGGTCGTGCGCGGTGTAGCTCAGCGCCAGCACCTGCGGCATCACAAAGTCGGCGACGGTGGGGTTGGCATGCTGGCCGTTCATCAGGCCGGCCTTGCACATGGCGGCGGTGAAGGCTTGGGGCAGAGGGTCTTCGAAGCGGGCGGGATTCACAACACAACTCTGCTCGACGATGAACCAGTTCAGGTTCTGACCTTGAACTTTCTGCCGAAGCGCAAAGTCATAAGCAAAAGAGTTGATATTTGCAGCCAGCAAGCTGATCCAGCGCGGGTGGTCGGCATCGTTGCGATTCGCGCTGCACAGCAGCGCCATGATGTTGCCGACGCCACTGGAGGGCACCAGCGCCGCAATCATGGTTCGCATGTTGCTGGGTGCTGTGACTGACTTGTAGGCCAAACAGTAGTCAAAGCGCTGGTCGGGCGGAATGCGCTCAGTCTGCACCCAGTACTGCGGTTGCGGGTAACGGTCGGCTTGAAGCTTCTCTGAATTTGCAACAGCTTCCTGCTGCGCCGCGCGCTTCAGGTTTTGAAGATGCACCACCACGTCAGCGGCGCGGTGCTCGTACATCTGCACCATCTTGCCTTCGTACAACGGCAGCGCCTCAAGTGCGCCCTTGCGCCAGCGGCCGAGCGGTGCCGCTTCATACCCAAGGGCCTGCAACTCAGCCTGTTTCTTGAACAGCGCCGAGTCGCTCGTCATGTGGAACAGGGTCGCGTAGCGCACCGGCCAGGCCTTCACGTCGGGCAACTGGCCGCGTGACTCTGACAACGCGCCGTGCCGCACGAGCACGGGGTGCGCGCGGTGCATGCGCATCAAGATGCTGGCGTCCCGTGGCGAGCGAAAAACCGGCGCTGCACCGGTGTTCGGGTTCACCAGCGCAAAGTCCTGCGCTGTCAATTCGAGCCTGCGCTCGTCATCGTCCAGGTCGCTCAACGCGTGCAGGAAAAACGCGCAGCGGCTGTTGGCAAAAACCCGTTGCTCACCGCCAAACACCAAGGTGCAGAATTTGAAACTGGCATGCACATCCGGGAAAAACACCTTCTTGTTTTCGAAGTCAAACAACGCTCCCAAACGCCCGGTGGTGGCGATGCTTTTAAAAAATTCTGCAGCGCCTTTGTCGGCCGCGATGCCGCTGGGTGTGAGCAGCGCCACCACGCCACTGGGCTTGACGAGTGCTTGTGCACGTTCCACAAACAGGCTGTACAGGTTCACGTCGCCACCACCCAGCAGCGGGTAGTCGCCGGCCTTGCTGAGCACGCGCGCATTCGTTTCGGCGCGCTCAACGGCCAGCGCGTATTCAGCCGCCAGCGGCGCTTTTTTCTGCTGCAACGCACCGATCAGCCTCTTGAGGTCGGCGGCGCGCGGCTGCGCCGCGATGCCCGGGTCGCGCTCGGCAAACCATTCCACTTCCTGCAGCTTGATGCGGTCCCAGGGCGGGTTGCCGATGACGGCATCAAAGCCCGGGTTGGCGCCCGTGAAAGCGGTGGGGAAAGCCGTCCACCAGTGCAGGAAATGTTCTTGCTGCGCCAGCGCGCGCGTGCGCTGCAGCAGTGCATTGGCGGCCTCCACACCCGCCCCCCTGCCACCCAGGTGGCCGCTGTGCAGGGTGGCCACCAGGTTGCGCTGCGGGGCCAACACCTCGCCCAGCGCCTGGCGCAGCGTGTCGTCGCCCAGGCGCGCCAGCTTTTCCGGTTTGTCCGGTGGCCACAACGGCACCAGCCAGCGCATGGCGCGCCAGAAGTCCAGCAGCGCGTGCAGCGGCGCCACCTGTGCCTCGGCCCCTTCGGCAAGCTGCTTTGACAGCCGCACCTCGGCAATGTCCACGTCGGTGAAGTCGGCCACCTGCTGCAGGTTTTGCGCGGCGCGCTGCAGCCGGTCCATCTCACTCTGCTGAAACAACATGCCCAGGTTCTGAAGCCCACTCTGCACCGCCGGCAGCCTTTCGCCGTGCAGGCTGTCACCGTGTTTCAGGTGATGGTCCAGAAAGCTGAGCGGCGCACCCACGGTGAAGGTGTGCAGCCACAGCGCGGTTTTGGCCAGCTCCACCGCCATCAGATTTTTATCGACGCCAAAGATGGACTTTTTGAGCACCATGCGGCGCACGATGTGGCGGTCGTCCAGCTGCGCTTCGGTGACGGCCCAACCGTGGGTGACAGCCTGTTTTTTTGATACTGCCACGGATGTGCGCCAGGCGCGCCACCAGCGGGCTTTCCCACGGCCGGCCGCGTGCGGCCAGGTGCGCCGCCCAGGGCTGCGCGGCCACCAGCAATTGCGCAGCGGTGGCCGCTTCCAACACGCGGTCGGCCATGAAGTCCACCAGCGCCACCAAAAAGTGGCCGCTGCCCATCGCGGGGTCGCACACCTTCAGTTCGAGCACCGTGCTGGCCGGGTCGGCAGCGTCCAGGCGGTCCCATTCCGGGGGGCTCAGTGAGCCCTTCTTTTTCCAGCCCGTGACAAGTTTTTCGAACGCGGCCACACGCTCAGTGACGAGCAGGCCCACACTTTCACGCAGCACCAGGCGCACCAGGTCGTCATGGGTGTAATAGCTGCCCGACACCTTGCGCGCAAAGCTCGCCGGGCGCGCCACGATGCGGTTGATTTCCAGCTTGTCGTGGTCGTCGTCAGCGGCCTGCACCTCGTGCACCAGGCTGTATTCCAAAAGCCGTTCGTAGATGCTGCCCAGGTGCGACACCGACAGGTCGCGGTAGTTGATCCAGCCTTTGAAAATGTGTTCGGTGCGGCGCGACAGCGTGTCAATGATGGGCGCCAGCACAGCGTCGCTCACGTGACTGCGTTCCACCAGCAACGAACGTGCGCGGTTGAACAAACCGCCGTTGTAGGCCGGCATGCCAATGGCATCTTCACCGTCGTTGATGAGCAAAAACGTGCTGCGCAACTCGAACCACAGGTTGACCACCCGCGTGGCCCAGGGCTTGCCAGCCTCCACGCCGTCGCGCACCCGCTCGCGCATCGCGCGCACGCTGTAGACGCGGTAGCGCGGGTCGTCCACCGGCAGCAGCCGGCGGTCTTCCGCGTAGAACAAAAACAGCAGGCGATACAACAAGATCAATGTGGCTTCGCGCACCTCTTCCAGATAGGCGGTGGTGTAGCGCTGACGCGCAAACTGGCCGTGACCTTGTTGTTCCCGTTTGGCTTCGAGGTCGCCCGCCGCCAGGGCCTGCGCCAGGCTCGGAAAGATGTCGTCAAAGACACGCCGGCCGAGGTCTTTGGACACCCGCTCTTCATAGGCCCGCGCTTCGTTGCGCGCATAGGCGTGGAAGCTGTGCTGGCCCTCGTCCCAGGTCTGCGCCAAAAAGGCCGCGCGGTTGAACAGCAGGAAAAAAAGGCGCAGGCCGTGTCGGCTGTCGATGCCACTCAGTTCTGCAGGTAGCTCTGGCTCGACGCCAGGCACTTCAAGCAGCGCCGCCAGGTTGATCTCAAAAAACTCTTCGGTGCGTGACCGGGCATCTTGCCAATACAGTCGCCAGGTGCCGCCGTTGGTCAGCAGCCCCCACTTGACAGCGCGGTCGCTCATCACGTCGGCACGGCTCAGATAACGCAGCAACTGTGATGACGGCGCGCCGGGGTCGATGGGCTCGTTGCTATCGCCGCGGTCCAGCGGGCGCAGCCAGCGTTTGGCTTCCAGAATGGCGATGCCGTGGCGATAGCGTTTGTCGTCGCGGTTTTCAGCCAGCGCTGCGGCCAGTGCTGCTGCGCTGCCAAAGAGCAGCATGTCGGGCACGTCTTCGCGCCGCTTGCCGCTTAACCCGACTTTGTCAATTTCCCAGTCACTTTTGGCCCTTTACCGCCGCAAACCCTTGTCACCATTGGATTTCAATGCGATGGTGAAATGTAGTGCCATAATATTGTGTAACACTTGATCCAAAGCATTGCTTTTCGTGCACCATCCCGTGCATGTTCATTCGCCGCA
>JAYUPP010000021.1:0-5387 GCA_043760045.1 Betaproteobacteria bacterium | reverse complement strand
CAACCTTTACGTGTTGGAAAGCGCCAAGATTCTGGGTTTGAGCGAACTGCGCAAGAAGCTCATCGACGAGAAAAAACCCTTCGACTACGACACGCCGGTGGAGGGCATCAAAGCACTGGACCGCTACACACTGCAAGTCAAACTGGGCACGCCGTCGCCGCGCTTTCTGAACAACATCGCCGACAGCAGCTTCACCGGCGCGCTGGCACGCGAAGTGGTGGAGTTCTACGGCGACAAAATCGGCGAACACCCTGTCGGCACTGGCCCGTACCAGCTGAAGAGCTGGAAACGCAGTTCACGCATCGTGCTGGCCAAAAACCCCGGTTACCGCGAAGTTTTCTACAACGAAGATGCACCGGCGGGCGACGCCCGGCTGCAAGCCGTGGCGCAGCAGTTCAAGGGCCGGCGCCTGCCCTTCCTGGACGAAGTTCACATCGCCATCATCGAAGAAGCCCAGCCGCGCTGGTTGAGCTTTCTGAACCAGGAAGCCGACGTGATGGACCAGTTGCCGGCCGAGTTTGCGCCCACGGTATTGCCGCACAACAAACTGGCGCCGCACCTGGCCAAGAAGGGCATGCATCTGGAACGTTATCCACGCGCCGATGTGTCGTACAGCTACTTCGCGATGGAGCACCCCGTGGTGGGCGGCTACGAGCCGCACAAAGTGGCGCTGCGCCGCGCCATCAGCCTGGCGGTGGATGTCGAGCGCGAAATTCGCCTCGTGCGCCGCGGCCAGGCCATTCCTTCACAAGGCCCGGTGGCACCGCAGACCTGGGGCTATGACCCCACATTTAAAACCGAGATGGGCGAATTCAACCGCGCGCGTGCCAAAGCGTTGCTGGACCTGCACGGCTATGTCGACAAAGACGGTGACGGCTGGCGCGACCAGCCCGATGGCCAGCCGCTGCTGCTGGAATATTCCACCAGCCCCGACCAGCAAAGCCGCCAGCTGAACGAGCAGTGGAAAAAGAACATGGACGCCATCAACATCAAAATCGAATTCAAGGTCGCGAAGTGGCCGGAGAACCTGAAGGCCAGCCGCGCCGGCAAGCTGATGATGTGGGGTTCAGGTTGGGCCGCCGTTGCGCCCGACGGCGACACTTTCCTGGCGCTGGGTTACGGCCCCAACATAGGCGGCGCCAACCACGCACGCTTCAACCTGCCGGCCTACAACACGCTGTACGAAAAGCAGCGTGAACTGCCCGACGGGCCCGAGCGCATGGCCTTGATGAAAGAAGCGCAGCGGCTGGTGGTGGCTTATGCGCCTTACAAAGTGCACGTGCACCGGATCTTCAACGACTTGGCGCAGCCCTGGGTGCAGGGCTACAGCCGCAACATCTTTGTGCGCGATTTCTGGAAATATGTGGACGTGGACGCGGTGCAGCGCGCGCAGGTTTTGGGGGCGGCGCCATGAAGTTGATGCTGTGTTTGGCGGCCGGCTTGGCAACGCTGCTGGCCGGCGCGCCGGTGGCGGCGCAAAGCAGCGGTGCTGCTGCTGCTGCGGCGGCGCCGAAAAAAATCTACCGCCACAGCTTTCGCATCGCCGAAACCGGCTTCGACCCGGCGCAGATCAGCGACTTCTATTCGCGCACCCTTACGGCGCACATTTTCGAGGCGCTGTACCAATACGACCCGCTGGCCCGGCCTTCAAAAGTGCGCCCGCTCACTGCCGATGGCATGCCGGTGGCGGCCGATGATTTCCGCACCTGGACCGTGAAGCTGCGCCCCGGCATCTACTTCCACAGTGACGCCGCATTCAAAGGCCAACCGCGTGAACTGGTGGCTGAAGACTATGTCTACAGCTACAAGCGTTTTGCCGACCCTGCCGTCAAGAGCCCGGTCTGGAGCTGGATACAGACTTTTGAATTCCTGGGCTTGAGTGAACTGCGCAAAGAAGCCATCGACAACAAACAGCCGTTCAACTACGACAAGCCGATAGCGGGCCTGCGCGCGCTGGACCGCTACACGCTGCAGTTCCGCATGAAAGACCCGAGCCCGCGTTTCATCACCAGCGCGCTCACCGGTGGTGATTTAACCGGCGCCGTGGCGCGTGAAGTGGCCGAGTTTTATGGCGACAAGATACCGGCCCACCCGGTGGGCACCGGGCCTTTCAAACTGGTGCAGTGGCGGCGCAGCAGCTTCATCGCACTGGAACGCAGCACCGAATTCCGCGAGGTGTTGTACGACGCCGCACCCGCCGTCAATGACGCCGAAGGCCAGGCCATCTTGAAGCGGCTGAAGGGCAAAAAGCTGCCCCTCATCGACCGCGTGGAAATCTCCATCATCGAAGAAGACCAGCCGCGCTGGCTGACCTTCCTGAAGGGCGACATGGACTTGCTGGACGATGTGCCCGCCAGCTTCATCCAGCAAGCGCTGCCGGGCGGCAAGGTGGCGCCGAACCTGGCCAAAAAAGGTGTGCAGGGTTACCGCATGGTGCGCGCTGACGCGGCCTACACCTTCTTCAACATGGAGCACCCGGTGGTGGGCGGCTACACAGCCGACAAAGTGGCGCTGCGCCGCGCCATCTTTTTGGCCGTGGATGTGCAGCGTGAAATCAATTTGGTGCGGCGCGGCCAGGCCATACCCGCGCAGGGCCCGGTGGTGCCCAACACCAACAACTACGACCCCACCTTCAAAAGCGAAAACGGCGAATACAACCTGGCGCGCGCCAAGGCGCTGCTCGACATGTATGGCTACGTGGACCAAAACGGCGACGGCTGGCGCGACATGCCCGATGGCCAACCGCTGCTGCTGGAGAAAGCCACCCAACCCGACCAGACCAACCGCCAACTCGACGAGCAGTGGCGGCGCGACATGAACAACATCAATATCAAGATGGAATTCAAGCCCGCGAAATGGCCAGAAAACCTGAAGGCCAGCCGCGCCGGCAGCCTGATGATGTGGGGCTTGGGCGGCCTGGCCGCCGACCCCGACGGGCAAAGCGCGTTTCAGAAGTACCACAGCAAACAAATCGGCGGCCAGAACCAGGCGCGTTTCAAAAACGCCCGCATGGACGCCATCTACGACCAGCTGTCGGTGATGGCCGACAGCCCCGCGCGCACAGCGTTGTTCAATGAAGCCAAACGTTTGTCGGTCGTGTATGCGCCCTACAAAACGCATGTGCACCGCTTTGTCAGCGACCTGGCCCAGCCCTGGGTCATCGGCTATCGGCGGCCGCTGTTCTGGCAAGAGTATTGGCAGTACCTGGACATCGACCTGGACAAGCTGCCCCGGCACTGAAGCCGCTGGCCGCGCCTTCAAACTGGGTGCTTGATGCAGGCCTCTGCGCGCGCCATCATCGGCCCATGAAATACATCAACGACTGCGCCGGCAAATTCAAATGCCCGCTGAAAAACGCCGCTGGCAAAACAATTGCCACCTTGTTGTGGGGCGACCCGCTGCACGAACAGCAGCGCGACGGCGCGCGTGTGCAGGTGCGGGCACGCGGCAAGCTGGGTTTTGTGGACGCCGCTTTTGTGGGCGCCGAAGGTGAACCCGGGCTGCTGGAGCTGTACATCATCGACGTCGGCCAGGGCGACGGCGTGTTGATGCGCACCCCCCACGACAACGCCTGGCATCTGATCGACGCGGGTGTGCGCGCGGTCGACCAGATGACGAAAAAAGGCGCCGCCAATTTCGTGCGCTGGAAGTTTGAGGAAGACCTGCGGCTGCCGGCGGTGAAGCTTGCAAACGTCATCGTCACCCACCCCGATGAAGACCACTTTGGTGGCCTCATCGACGTGCTGTCGGGCACGCTCGCTGACGGCCGCACATTCGACGTGCAGGTGGACAAGTTCTGGCACTGCGGCATGGGCCGTTTTGACGCCGAACCGGCGCTCGGCGCCGAGCGGGCGGATGTCAGCCTGACGCCGTTGCCACACCCTCTGCTGGCACCGTCAAAAGCACCCAAGGCCGCCGGCACTTTCATCACCGAGCTGCTGGACGGCAAAACCCATTTCAAAACGCCCGCGCGGCCCTTCAAGGGCGAGCCGCGCAGCCGCTTTGGCACGCTTGCCCAGCAGGTGGGCCGTGTGCCAGGCAAAGTGAAGCGGCTGCAGCACAGCATGCTGTGGTTGCCCGGCTATGCGCCGGAGGCGGGCCCCCCAGGCGCAACCCGCAGCAACGTGCGCGTGTTGGGCCCGGTGATCGAAAAACTTGCCAGTGGGGGTGTGGGCCTGCGTGTGCTGGGCAGTGAAAGCGAAACGCGCAATGGCCACTCGGTGGTGCTGCGCGTGGACCATGGGGCGGCGCGCATTCTGCTAACGGGCGACTTGAACACCGCGTCACAAGCACTGCTGCTGGCCTGCCACGGCGCTGCGGAATTCGCAGTGGATGTGGCCAAAGGCTGCCACCACGGCAGCGACGACGTGGACCTGAACTTCGTGCGCGCGATGGCCGCGCGGGCCACCGTGGTGAGCAGTGGCGACAACGAAAACTATGCCCATCCGCGCCCGCGTGTGCTGGGCGCCAGCGCGCGTTATGGGCGCGAAAGCGTGGCCCATGGCAAACCCGGCGCCAAAGGCGAGGTGCTGCCGCCGCTGCTGTATTCCACCGAACTCGCACGTTCGGTGTCGCTGGCTTACGCCCGCGTGCTGCGCACACGTGGCCGACCTGGCACGCCGTCAGCAGTGGCCCAGTTGCCGGGCGACGATATCGATGCCGAGGGACTGGAGGCGCGGTTCCTCAGCACCAACCGGCCCAGCGACTACAAACGCCTGGGCTGGCTGCCAATGGCCACCGACCTGGTGTACGGCCTCGTCAACGTGCGCACCGACGGCCAGCGCATCTTGATGGGCTACATGAAAGAGGGCGGCAACGACTTCGACATCAAGGTGTTCATGGCGGGGCAAGTGCCGGCCGCTTGACCGCCATGAAAAGAGCCGCCCTGGGGCGGCTCTAACCCGTGAAGCTCACTGACGAGTCAGCGTTTTGACAACACGCGCCGCCTGCCTGCCAACACGGCCACGCCCACGGCCACGCCCACAGCCATCATGGCCCAGGTGCCCGGTTCGGGCACAGCGGTGACGGTGCGGGTGAAGCTGCAAGCACCGCCGCCTGAGCAGGTGGTGGCGTCGAAGATATCGGCCTCAAGGTTGCTACCCGAAGCGGACAAACCCCTCACTCTCAAACCCAGCCCTTGAACCTGGATTCCGCACTTGGACGCGCCCGAGTGGGCTGCGCTGCGCTGCGGTGCGGTGGCTGCGTTGCTCCTCCTCGCGGGCATGAGCCAGAGCCAGAGGCTCTGGCCTTCGCCAGGCACCAACAGTCCGTATGGACTGTTGGTGTCCGGGCTCAGAGGTTGAGAGTTTTTCGAGCGTGCCCGAGAGGCGCGTCAAAACGTGCCCAATCCAGGCGCAAAGCACAGCCATAGCCCGGCTATGGCGAGC
>JAYUPP010000020.1:0-5388 GCA_043760045.1 Betaproteobacteria bacterium | reverse complement strand
GGTCGGGCGCATTGCGCCCGACGATCTCGCGCGCCGGGTGTTGGCCGATGGAGACAGGGTGCTGCTGCACTGCGGCGAGCGGTATGCGCCATTGCGATTGCGAACCCAGGGTGGCGGCACGGTTCGGGTTGAACCTGTCGCGGCCTGCCCGGCTGCGCAACCACCGGTGTTTGATGGCAGGCGGCCGCTGACGGGTGGGCGGTCTGGCACCGAGATCGCCGCTGGCAACGCAGGCCGCCGCAGTTTTGCGCAGGCAGAGGCGGTGACACAAGTCTTTGCGGGCGACCAGCCGCTTCCACGCGCACGCCACCCTGCCAATGGCTACCTGCTGCTGGACGCGCGCACCTTAGCCAGTGCCGCCGCGCTGCCGAAGGACATCGCCTTTGACCCGACTGCGTTGGCTGGTGCCACGCTGCTGGCGCGCACTCAGGAGTGGTTGATCGAGATCCGCCAGATTCAGGCCGACGGCCGCAGCTTCGACACGCCGCTCACCTACCCGTTGCGGCCAAAGGCTGGCGTGTTCTTTACGGGCAAAGCGTGGATGTTGGGCACCGGCACCGGTTGGGCCGACGACCGATCAACAAAGACGCTGACGGTGCAAGCAGCAGGCACCGACTTGCTGAGCGCCAGCGTCGATGGGCCACTGCTTCAAGTTCATGGCAGCGCGGGCGTTGCCGTGCGTGGTGTTCACTTCTTCGCTGCTGGCGGCAATGCGGTGGACATCAAATCGGCGGGAGTGGTCGTGGTGAGCGACCTGGTGATCAAGTTCGCCGCTGGCAACGCCATCGCCGTGGCGGGTGCCAGGCTGGCACAGGTCGCGCGGGTGGTTGTGGATGCGTGTGGTGGCGACGGCGTGTTTTTTGCAGAAGTGGCGAGGGCCGAAGTGCGCGACAGCACGGTGTTGGGGGCTGGCCTGCTGCATGGTGCCGGCCCCGCGCTGGCGGCCATCAATGCCCACCGCACCGACGCTGCGGTGATCGAGCGCAACCGTGTGGCACGCAGTGGTTACATAGGCATCCGCGTCAGTGGCGACGCACTGGTGCAGGGCAACCGCATTGCCGACAGTTGCATCAGCATGTCGGATTGCGCGGCCATCTACACCTGGCGCCGTGGCCGCGACGACCACCGTGCGCCGCTGCGCATCCTGGGCAATCTGGTGCTGGGCGCAGGGGGCGACACCAGTGTGAAATTCGGCGTCAACGACTATTTCTCCGGTATCTATCTTGACGAATGGACCCGGCGCACCGAAGTCCGCGGCAATTTGCTGGTGGGTGTTGCGCAAGGCATCTACCTGCACAACTCTTTCGACAACGTGGTGACCGGCAACCTGGTGCTGGGCGCGCGTGCCCATCCCGTGCTGGAGCTGGTGGATGCGCCCATCCGTGCCGCGCTTGGCCTGCCCGCCGCTGACGCACCGCCTTCTGCAGCCGTGACTGCGGGGCTGCAACATGCAGAGCCCCCCAACCGCATGCAGGACGCGCTGATCAACCTGCCGGCCGCGGTGCCGTGGGTTCGCTTGCCAGCCGACGACACAGTGGCACTGCGCAATGCCACCGCCCGGCTGCTGGTGCTCGACGGCAGCGTCAGCCCGCGCCCGCTGGCGGCGGGCGCGCGCCGCTGCACAGTGTTGCTGCCGCTGCCAGACGTGCCCCAACTGCCGGCGCAGGCGCTGTGGTGTGACGCACCTTGAGGTGCCTCGCGTATGCGATAACCATTACCAAACGAAAGACACCGCATGGAAAACGTCAACTACCTGAATGTCGGCTGCGGAAACAAGTTCCACCGCGCCTGGACCAACATCGACATGGTGTCCGGCGATCCGGCAGTGCGTGCCGCCAACCTGATCGAAGGCATTCCTTGCGAAACAGGCACGTTCGACGTGGTGTACCACTCGCAGGTGCTGGAGCACATTCCCAAGGAGAACGCGCCGGCGTTTCTGGCGGAATGCCTTCGGGTCTTGAAACCGGGCGGCATCCTGCGTGTGGTGGTGCCGGACATGGAGGACATGGCGCGGGAGTACCTGCGCCTTCTCGACCTCAACCTGAGTCAGCCGACGCCGAAGTCGGCGGCAGACTACGACTGGCTCATGCTGGAGATGTATGACCAGGTGGTGCGCAATCACACTGGCGGCGCGATGGCTGACTACCTGCGTCAGCCTGCCATGGTCAATGAAGGCTACGTGCTGGCACGCATCGGAAAGGTGGCCACTGATTTGATCCACCGCACCCGCCAGCCGGATGCGAGACAGTCGGTAGGTCCACTGGGTCGGCTGCGGCGGGTTACGCTGGCCAAGGTGGGTGGCTGGATGCGCAGAAAGCTGCTGGTGCGCTGGGGCAGTGAAGCACTGAAGGTCGGCACCTTCAGACTGGGTGGCGAGGTGCATTTGTGGATGTACGACCGCTATTCACTTGCCCGCGCTCTGGGCCAGGCTGGCTTTGTTGATATGCGTCAGGTCGACCCGCACACCAGTGCCGTGCTCGACTGGCCCGGGTATGAACTGGACGTGCGCGAGGGCGCCGTTGTCGACCCGACATCGTTGTTCATGGAGGCGCGCAGGCCGCTGCGGTGACAGGCTTGCAACCGCATTGGTCCAGCCCGGAGCAGTTTGCCGTGTCCCAAATGGAACCTGCATGAAGATCTGCGTGCTTGCACCTGACCTGCCGTACCCGCCGAACCGTGGCGGGCGGGCCGATGTGTGGCGCCGCATCCTGGCGCTGCGCGCCCTGGGCCACCAGTTGATGCTGGTGTGTCTGGTCGAGCCAGATGGGCACCCGCTGGCGCCAGCCGCGGCCGATCTGGCCGCGGTGGATGCGGTGGTGGCGCAGCGCTTCAGCTTTCCAATGCGGCGCAGTGCATGGCGCACGCTGCGCCAATTGGCGATGGCCTGGCACACGCCTTGGCATGCAGCCACTCGGGTGCCTTCAGCCGCTGAGCAGCGGCAGTTGCAGGTGCAGCTCGATGATTTCGCACCTGACTTGCTGTGGCTGGACGGCCCCTGGTTCGGGCCCGTGGTGCTGTCGGCGCTGCAGCGTGGCCAGGCTCGCCTGGCCTACCGCTCGCACAACATCGAGCACCAGTACCTGGCGCGCCAGGCTGCGGTGGCGCTGCGTTGGCGCGACCGGCTGGCATGGCGCGCAGCGTGCTGGGGCCTGGCCCGCCTTGAGCGGCGGTTGATGGACCGCGCCGATGCGGTGTACGACATCTCCGTTGACGATCTGGCCTTTTGGCAGAAGCAGGGCGTGCAGCGCCTGCATTGGTTGCCGCCTTTGCCTGAACAGGTCTTGGCGGGTGCATTGGTGCCTGATTCGATCCCTGGCGAGGTGGTTTTTGTCGGCAACCTGGCCACGCCCAACAATGTCCGCGGAGTGCAGTTTCTGTTGTGCGAGGTGATGCCACTGCTGCGGGCCCGCAGGCCAGGCACAGCGGTGTCGATCGTCGGCAGCCACCCAGGTGCCGAAGTGCGGGCCTGGGCCGTGCAGGCCGGTGCCGTGCTGCATGCCGATGTCGCCGAGCCGATGCGGCACATGCACGGCGCAGCGGTGCTGGTCAACCCGGTCATGACCGGCAGTGGTGTGCAACTGAAGATGCTCGACATGCTGATGACTGATCGACCCATCGTCACCACCACGCAGGGCACCCGCGGCCTGCCGGCCGAAGCGGTGGCGCTGCTACAGGTGGCAGATACGGCAGATGATTTTGCGGCCGCCGTGGCCGGCGCATTGAGTTGCAGCGCCATCGACGTGCTGACGCGCAGCCGCGTGCGCCAGCAGTTCGGCGTGGACGGGCTGGGAACTGCGCTGCGGCACTTGGCCGCCCGGTTTCCCGTTCCCGCGGCGCAGGCTGTGGTCGAGACAAGCACTGCGCCGGTGCGAGGCTCGCGTTGAGCAGTGCGCCGCTGCGGGTGCTGGTCGTGCATTCGTCGGCCGAGTTCTACGGTTCCGACAAATCACTGCTGGACGTGGTGCGACTGCGCCCACAACACATGTCGATGACTGTGGTGCTGCCCGAGCCGGGGCCCTTGGTGTCGGCACTGCAGGCCAGTGGCGCCGAAGTGCTGGTGGGTGAGGTGTGCAAGCTACAGCGCGCCATGCTGTCGCCCGCAGGGCTGTGGCGCACTTTGCGCGCGGTGTTTAGCCTGTTGCGGTTCCTTGGGGCATTGCACCGCAAGCGACAGTTTCATCTGGTGTACTCCAACAGCGTGGCCATCCTGGGCGGCGCGCTGTTTGCTCGCTGGGCCGGTCTGCCGCATGTATGGCACGTGCGGGAAATCGTGGCCAGCTCGCGCACGTTGACCTGGGTGTTCCGCCAGTTGGTGCGTCGGTTGTGCGTGCGCGCGGTCTGTAACTCCGCTCAAACCCGAGACTGGATTGCCGACGGTGGGCCGGCACACGCTGTTCGCTACCTGGTGGTGTGGAACGGCGTTGACCCGTCGGGTGCCCCGGTGGACCGTGTTGCCGCGCGCCGCAGCCTGGGTGCCACACCCGACGAAGTGCTGTTCGTGTTGGTGGGCCGTGTCAACGCGTGGAAGGGCCAAGGCCTACTGATCGAGGCGTTCTCTTCGCTGGTGCGCCGGGGTGTGGCTGGCTTGCCGCGGCTGCGGCTGGCCATCGTCGGCTCGGCTTATGCGGGACAAGAACATTTCGAGGTGCGGCTGCGTGATGCTGTGGCAAGCAGCGGCTGCGCGGCGCAGATCACTGTGGCCCCGTTCCGTGACGATGTCGAGGCGGTGTGGGCAGCAGCTGATGTGGTGGTGGTGCCGTCCGTCGAACCTGAGCCCTTCGGCCGTGTGGCGGTGGAGGCGATGGGCTTCGCCCGTCCGGTGATTGCCGCAGCACACGGCGGGCTGATCGAGATCGTGCAGGACGGGGTGACCGGCTTGCTGGTGCCCCCGCGCAGCGCCGTTGCATTGGCCGGCGCGCTGGAACGCATGGCGGCAGACGCGGGCTTGCGCGAGGCCATGGGCCGCGCTGGCCGCGAGCGGCAGCGCACGGTGTTCTCACTCCACGGTTACGTGGAGCGTGTGACTGCGGTGTTGCAGGAGGCTGCAGCACCGGCCGCATTGCCGGAGGACTCGGCATGACCCAACCGACCCTGCGTATCCTCGGCACTCGCGGTGTGCCGGCCGCCCATGGTGGCTTTGAGACTTTTGCCGAACACCTGGCGCTGTACTTGGTTGAGCGAGGCTGGCGGGTGGTGGTGTATTGCCAGCATGAGGGCAGGGCACCACTGCGCCAGGATCACTGGCGCGGCGTGGAGCGGGTGCACATCAACGTTCCCGGCAATGGCCCACGCAGCACCATCGATTTCGACTGGCAGACCACGCGGCATGCCGCCGCGCAGGGCGATTTGTGTCTGACCCTGGGCTACAACACGGCTGTGTTTTGCGCG
>JAYUPP010000019.1:0-5391 GCA_043760045.1 Betaproteobacteria bacterium | reverse complement strand
CCAGACATTCTTTCATCTATTACTGCACGACCGAAAAAGCTATGAATCACGGGGATAAACGGCTGATCAGCCTGGCCGCGCTGCGAAGGTAGGGCTAGCCTGCAGGGCATCAGGTGCACACAGCAAAGGCCCCGACCATCGGCCCAGAACCCCGTGCACAAGGCCTGACTCTCCTGATGTGGGGCAAAGTTCCAGATCAGGGAAAACATTCACCCTGCAAGGAGTTGCCATGAGCTTTGGAACCATCATCTTGATCGTCCTTGTGTTGCTGTTGATCGGCGCCATTCCCAGCTGGCCCCACAGCCGCAGCTGGGGTTACGGCCCCAGCGGCGGCTTGGGGCTGGTGGTCATCATCCTGATCGTGCTGCTGCTCACCGGCAGGTTGTGAAGCCGCGCCCAGGGCGCCGACTTTCAGGTTAGGTTCCATCGTCCGCTGCAGCGCCCCGGGTCATGGAACACTTCCACCTGGATGCCAGGCCTGTCCAGCCACCACAAGGAACCAAATTGACCAAATTCTTGGCCAGCTACGCTGCCGTGTTGGGCGTGATGCTGGTGTTGGACCTGTTGTGGCTGGGTGTGGTGGCCAAGCCGCTGTATCAACAAGCCATCGGGCACTTGATGGCTGAAAAACCCAACGTCTGGGTCGCCGCTGTTTTCTATGTTTTGTATGCGCTGGGGCTGACGATCTTTGCCGTCTGGCCGCATGCCGGCACGCCGGGCTGGCGCACGGCGTTGATGATGGGTGCGTTGTTCGGGTTTTTTGCTTACGCCACCTATGACCTGACCAACCTGGCTACGCTGAAAGCCTGGCCGGTCAGCATCGCGCTCATCGACATGGCCTGGGGCACGGTGGTCAGTGGCACCTGCGCGGTAGCCGGCAAGCTGGCGCTGGACAAGTTGCTGGCCTAGTGTGCCTGTCGTGCCTGTCGTGTCTGTCGTGTCTGTCGTGCCGGTCTTTGGCGCCAGGTGCCAGCACGCGATCTGAGGCCCTGCATCCAGCGCCGCCACCGTTGCGTACAGCCCCCCACCCCCTTTAACGGAGCCACAGCCATGCATGCACTGCCCGCCCCTTTCAAACGCGCCGCCTTGGCCGGCGCCTGCCTGCTCGTTTTCAGCCTGCACGGTGCTGCGCAGGCGGCACAGGTGGACATTCCATTTGAAGGCGCGGGCAACGTGGTGGTGTTCGACCCGCTGGCCGGCACCGGTGGCTGGGTGGGCTCGATAGACGAAGTGCTGGACCCGGGTGAGATGGGGCCGGCGCGTTCGTTTGTGTCGGTGGTGACGTTCACTTTCGACGCCATGCTGAACGCGCTGAGCGGCAACTTTGAATTCACCGACGCGCTGGACTTGAGCAACACACTGTTTGGCACCGTGACCGGCACCTTGTTGTCAGGTTCGCTGACGCCGGGCGGCCAGCTGGCGCTGGATTACAGCGTGGCCGGCGGCACGGGCGGGTTTTCTCGCACCACCGGGTTTGGCCTGTCTTTGCTGACCTATGACGTGACAGCCACCACCTTCGACAACTACACCGAGCAGGGTTTGTTGGTGCTGGACGTGCCGGCGCCGGCCACACTGCCGTTGGCCGCTGCGGGGCTGGCGTTGCTGGCGCTGGCGGGGCGGCGCCGGGTTTCGGCGCGGGTCTGAAAGGAAAGTGCCGGCAGCCCTGGTGGGGCGGCCGGCACGGCGCTGCTTGCCGCCGCGCAGGTATGGCCACACAGGTTGCCCTTCAGTGTGCCGCAGGCAGTTCAGGTGCGCGTCTTCCATCCTGCGTGACGCTGCGCTTGATCCATTGCAGTGCGGTGAATTGATGCTGCCTGAACGGTCCGCATGGGTGTTCACTTTGCTCAGTCAACGTTTGCACCAGGCTGCGCTGTCGAAGGTGACCGTGCTCGCGCGAACAGCCATGATCTCGCCCAGCTTTTCGTAGCGGCGCGTTGAAAAGCGCGGGGTCAACTCTTGCCGCGCACCCACCGCAGGCCTAGCGGCTTCGGTGGTGTAACCCAGAGTCAAAACCGCAGCGGTTGAATGGCTGCCGTTGCTGGCTGCCACGTCAGTGAATGCGACACCGGTGTGCACGGTGTGAATCTCCCATTGCGGGATGTTGCTGCTGACGGATTTGATTGTGAATGGCGTGTTGTAGGCCAGCTTCAAGGTGCGGCCTTCCGTTTGCCAGGTGGCGGGCCGAGAGCGGTCCGCCACCACGGTGGCAGTGCCGCCGCCACGCAGCGTCAGCGCATCGTTCTTCAAGATCAGTCCGCCTCGGCGTCAGGCAAAAAGCAAGGTCATCGGCGCCGCGCCAGCGGCCGGCACGGGGGGCGTCAATTGCAGATTCGGGTCGGCCAGGGTGCCGTTGCGCACTGCGGCCAGCTGGTCCGGATTGGCCGCCTGCCTGGCGGCCTCAAAGGCTGCCAGCCCGCCCACTTTCTGCCCGGCCGCAGCCAGCTCGGCATTGCTGGTGGGCAGCGGCCCGGCCTGCGCCATCAGGCCGGCGAGCGGCGCTCAGGTGGTTCACCTTCAAGGCGGGTTGCTGGGCGGCCGTCAGCGGGCCGTTCGGGGCGGCCATCGCCTGCTTGGCCAAGCCCGAAACTTCGCCCACCAGGCGCAAACCGCAGCCATAGTTTTCCTTTGGCGAGGATTTGCAACGACGCATGGCGGACGAAGGCGCGGTTTCATGAATTGAAACTTGTGAGTCACAACACCAGGCATCAAAGCTTCGCACTGTTTTCTCCCTTCGCTGCCAGTCATGAATGGCCGTTAGGGCCGCGACCAACGGAGGCGCAGACCGGCGTGACGCAGACGAAAAAAAATGCCCCCTCGAGAGGGGGCAAGTTCGTGTTGAACTGCTGTGGCCGGCTGTAAGCCGCCGCAGGCCATCCACCTTGTTGATGATGAGGAGGAGGAGGAGGAGGAGGACAGCGCCGCGCCGGCGGGCTGGCAGTGAACGTCAGCGAATGCCGATGGGTTCGTCACTCTCCGACTTCGGCGCCATCATGTCGTCGTCAAAATTGACAGGTGCAGCCGTTTCGCTGTTAGGCAACGACGCCGCCCACTGGCTGTAGGCCGTGGCCGAGACCAGGGCAGCGGCGGGCACCTTGCGGTCGTCGGCGGTGACGGCGGCGGCATCATCATTGCCGCCACCGCACGCGGCCAGAAGGTTGAGCAGCAGCACGCTGACCAGGATTGTGCGCAGATTCATGTTGTGCGCTCCTTATTGGCTGCCGGGGATCGGCGTGAACAGGTAAGGGAAGCCGGGCAGCAGCGTGACCACGGCCTGGTCAACCGCGTCGTGCAGTGCAAACGCGGTGTTCCCCAGCGGCACCGCCGAAGGCTTGCACGCAGCGCCCAGGTTCAGCCCGTTGTTGTTGCCGTTGGCCATGCACAGGCCACCCATCACCGCCACCAGCGAGATGTCCACCACGTCGTCCTTCGGGCGGCGGCCGTTCGGATAACCCGCGTTGTCGCTGCCACCGGCCAGGATGTTGCCCACGATGCCCAGGCGGTTCTGTTGAGCAAAGGCCACTGGCGGTATGGCCGTGTTCAGGCGCAGCATCTCCGAGCCCACCACGTTGGCCGGCTGGTTGACGCCAACGATGCCGGTCAGGAACGTGGTGACGAGGTCGGTGCGCGGGAAGTTGGTGGGCGCTATGCCGGGCATGGCCAACGCAATTTCCAGCAAGGCCGGCAGCGTGGGGTTGGTCACGTAGTCGATGAACTGGCCGTCACCTTTGGGCTGAGAGGCATTGAACTTGTCTTTGTCCTTCAGCCCGATGACCACTTCATTGACCAGGGGCATGCCCAGGCGCGACACCTGCACCCAGGCGCCACCCGGCTTCTCGCTGGTTTTGTGGCCGGAAGGAGGCGAAGGGTTCAGCAAACGCGCCTGGCGCAAGCTGGCGCTGGTCCAGCCGCCGATGACGGTTTCGCTGCCCGCCGTCAGGCAGCTTTTGTGCACTTCCATCGACAAGGTGGTGACGTTTTTGTCATCGATGGTGTTGGGCGCGGCACCTATCAGCGCCGGGTTGGTGATGACGGCCACGGGTGCGTTGACAAGGTCAAAAATGGTGCCCAGGTTGACCGCAAAGGGGTCTTTGCGCTGGCCCACGAACAGCTTGGCCGGCATTGCGCAGCCCGGCACGTTGACGGTGTAAATGTGTTTGGCCGCATAGGCGGTGTAGTCGGGGATGGTCTTGACGCCGATGTTGTCCACCGGCTTGTCGAAGGTGGCGCTGCCATTGGCGGCGTTGGTCACCATCTGCGTGGCGCCGTGGCGGCGGTCGCCGCGCACCACGCTGACCTGGAAGCTTTCATTCAGGTGCAGGTTGGCGTCTTTGACATTGGCCACCTGGCCGGCCTGGATGAGCGGGATGTTGACCATCTTGCCGCCCACATTCAGGTTCACGCCAGCGCCGTTGCCGGCCAGCATGTTGCTGAAGCGAAACTGGAAGGTCAGGTCTTCTTTGGCGTCGCCGTTGTTGTCGATGTGGATTTCATACAGCGCGTTGGGGTCCATCGAAAAGTAGTTGGGGCCGCCGTACGGGTCTTGCAGCGGCTGGTAGTTGGCAATCACGGTGACGTAGTCAGCGCGGCCGCTTTCGTAGCTGCGGAACATGTAAAAGTCGGTGGCGTCCACCTTCGGCACGGTGGTGATGAACGGTGCTTCGCGGTGGCTGGATGCATGGGCGTCGATGCCCGCAGCCAGTGCCGCCACGGCCAGCGGAATAGCGGCCAGCAAGTGGCCAAGGCCCGGGCGGGCTTGTGATTGCGTCTTCATGGGCTGATCTCCTAACAGTCTGTTGGGGCGGCGCCGTGAAGTGCCGGGGCGCCGGTGAATGACGTTGTTGTGCAGCGTCAGGGGTGCTTTACGCAGCTTCACCGGGAACGGATGCGGCGAATTTTTTTTCGGCCGCGTGTTTCGCGGGCGGGGGGGGAGGGCTTGTGGATGCGCTGATTGATGCGCTGATTGATGCGCTGATTGCGCGCTGACTGCGCGCTGACTGACGCGCTGATTGCGCGCTGACTGCGCGCTGACCGTCGCGCGGCAAAGGCGGGCATGGGCACGCTGTGTGGCGCAGCCGGCGTTCAACGCGAACCGAGGCGCTATCGCATCTGGCCCCACAAACCCTGTTCGCGCAAAGGTGCCTGCGGGTCCGGGGGCCGGCTGCGACGCGCCTGTGCAGCGCCGAGAAGCACAAGGCCCAGGGCCAGCGCGCTTGCGCGCATCAACATCTGACTTGCGGCAACTGTTTGAGCGCAGCGAACGAAGCAAAAGAAGCGAACGAAGCGAGTTTGGCCGCTGGGCCCTGGGCCTGAGCATCGCAGGGCAGCCGTAGCGCAGCGCAGGCCGCTGCAGTGCAGCGGCGCGCCTGCCCCCGGGCCCGCTGGCGCCTTTGC
>JAYUPP010000018.1:0-5399 GCA_043760045.1 Betaproteobacteria bacterium | reverse complement strand
GTGCCCATGACCCGCTGTTTCGCGACCCTGTTCGCCACGCTTGCCGTGGCCACCCTGACCGGCACCGCTGCCGCCCAGGGCACCGCTTATGTGACGAGCGAAAAGGACACCGCCATCACCCTGATCGACGCCACCACGCTGGTGGTCAAAGGCAGCATCGCCACCTGCAAACGCGGCCGCCATGTGCAGATGACGAACGACGGCAAGCTGATGGTGGCCTGCACCGATTCCAATGCGGCTGACCTGATCGACCCGGCCAGTGGCAAGTCGCTGCGCCGCGTGCCGCTGGGCGACGAACCCGAGGCGTTTGACCTGTCGCCCGACGGCAAAACCGTCTACGTGTCGAACGAAGACGAAGGCGCGGTCAGCTTCATCGACCTGGCCAGCGGCAAAAAAACGCAGTCCGTAAAAGTGGGCAAAGAACCCGAAGGCGTGAAGGTGAGCGCTGATGGCAAAACGCTGTACGTCACCTCAGAAGTGGCGAGCATGGTGCATGTGATTGATGTGGCCAGCGCCAAGGTGACCCAGAACATCAAGGTGGGCAAACGGCCGCGCCGCATGGCCATCACCGCCGATGGCAAAGAGCTGTGGGTGAGCAACGAATTGGACGCCAGCGTCAGCATCATCAACACCGCCAACCACAGCGTGGCCGCGACGCTGAAGTTTGAAGTCAAAGGCGCCCGCGCTGAAGACATCACGCCCGTCGGCATCACCATGACTCGTGACGGCAAGCGGGCTTTTGTATCGCTGGGCAAAGCCAACCACGTGGCCTTTGTGGACGTACCCGGCCGCAAAGTGACCCACCTGGTGCTGGTGGGCAAACGGGCCTGGAACGTGACCCTGAACAAGGCCGAGTCACGGCTGTGGGTGGTCAACGGCCTGAGCGACGACGTGACGGTGGTGGACGTGGCTGCAGCCAAGGCCATCAAGAGCATTCCAGTGGGGCGTGTGCCCTACGGCCTGGTGCTGGTGGAGTGAGACCCCGCATGAGCACTTTGAATCAGCTTCGGGCGGGGCTCTCGGCGCTGGCGCTGGCAGCGGTGGCTTCGGCAACAGCCCATGCCGCCACCTTCAAAGTGGCGCTGATCACCGCCGAAGACGACCCGCGCCTGGAACGGTCCCGTGTTGAACGCGCTTACCTGGGCCACCCCGGCGGCCACGCCGGAGCCGGCCTGCAGCTGGCCATCGACGAAGCGCAGTTTGAACTGGACGCAGCTGGCGCGGCCGTCACCGTCACCCGCGCCCCCGCGCGCACACTGGACGCCGCGCGCGCCGCTGCCGTGGCCGCTGAAAAAGCCGGCGCTGCACTGCTGCTCACCGACCTGCCCGCCGACTGGACCCTGGCCGTGGCCGACGCCGTGAAAGTGCCGGTGCTGAACCTGGGCGACACCAGCGACCGCCTGCGCCAGCAAGACTGCCGCGCGCGGCTGTTTCACATCAGCCCCAGCGAACGCATGCGCAGTGACGCACTGGCGCAAACGCTGGTGTCCCGCAAATGGAACAAGCTGTTGCTGCTGGTGGGCCCCACGGCACAAGACCAGGTGCGTGCCGCCACCGCACAGGCATCGATGAAACGTTATGGCCTGCAGGTGGTGGCCAGCAAAGCTTTCAAGTTGTCGGCCGACCCGCGTGAGCGTGACCTGGCCAACCCGCTGCTGCTGAGCGCTGGCGCCCAGTACGATGCCGTGTGGGTGGTGGACAGCGACGGCGAATTTGCACGCGCCCTGCCCTACCGCACCGTGCTGCCGCGCCCCGTGGTGGGCGATGCCGGACTGGTGGCGCTGGCCTGGCACAGCCAGTTTGAACGTTTTGGCGCGCCGCAGGTGGTGCGCCGTTTTGCCCAAGCGGCGCAGCGGCCGATGACGGCGCACGACTGGGCCGCGTGGATGGCCGGGCGGGCACTGGTGGCCCTGGTCAGCAGCGCGCCCAAAGGCCCCGCTGGCGCGTGGGTCGCCGCACTGGCCAAAACGCCGCTGGACGGATCCAAAGGCACCACCCTCAGCTTCCGCCCCTGGGACGGCCAGTTGCGCCAGCCCCTGCTGCTGACCGACGGCCAGGGCGTCATCGCCCAAGCCCCCATTGAAGGCCTGCTGCACCCCAGCAACGCGCTCGACACCCTGGGCGCCGATGCGCCAGAAAAACTGTGCAAAGCCGCCCGTTGAACACCCCCGCAGCAGCGCCGCCGCTGCAGGCCCGCCACGGCATGGCCCACGCCTTGCAGGCGCTGCAGGCCATCGTGCTGCGCGAGCTGTTCAAGTTTTCGCAGCAAACCGGTCGCCTGGTGTCGGCGCTGGTATCGGCGCTGGTGCGGCCCTGGTGCGGCCCTTGCTGTGGCTGGCTGTGTTTGCAGCCGGTTTTCGCCATGTCTTTGGCATTGCCATCGTTGAACCTTATGACACTTACATCCCGTACGACGTCTACATCGCCCCCGGCCTGGTGGGCATGGTGCGCTGATGCTCGGTGCTTTGGGCTTGCTGCTGTCGGTGCAGGTCAAACAACTTGAAAACTTTGCCGGCACGATGAACTTTGTGATCTTCCCGATGTACTTCATGTCCACCGCCCTGTACCCGCTGTGGAAGTTGCAGGAATCGGGCGCTGAATGGGTGTATCAGCTCGCGCGCTTCAACCCGTTCAGCCCTGCGGTTGAATGGATACGGTTTGCGCTGTACGGCAAAGACCCGGGTCTGGCGCCGCATGTGGTGCTGGGTTGTTTGGGTCTGTTTTTTGCGCTCGCGTGTAGGGGTTACGACGCGCAGCGCGGTTTTGGTGACCTGGCCAAACGGGGTGGTGGTGGTGGTGGTGGTGGTGGTGGTGGTGGTGGTGGTGGTGGTGGTGGCGGGGGGCCTCCATGACAGGCCACAGCCTCCATCGGCGCCGATTGCTGGCCAAAGCGGCAGCGCTGGCGACGGCGGGCGGGTTGGCGGTGCCGCTGCTCGGCACGCTGGCACCCGCACGCGCGGCCGGCAGCTTTCCGGCGCGCCCGATCACGCTGTGGGTGCCGTGGCCGGCCGGCGGCGCCACCGACATCACGCTGCGGCTGTTGGCCGACCTGGCTTCACGCACCCTGGGCCAGCGCGTGCTGGTTGACAACCGCGGCGGCGCCGGCGGCACACTGGTGATGCCGGTGCTGCAGCAGGCTGAAGCCGACGGCTACACCGTGGCCCAACTGCCCTACCCCATCTTTCGCGCGCCGCATGTGCAAAAGGTGTTGTGGGACCCCATCCGCGACGTCACACCCATCATCCAGCTCTCAGGCGTCACTTTCGGTTTGTTGGTGGCGGCGGGCAGCCCTTTTCGGGCGCTCGACGAACTGCTGACCTACGCCCATGTGAACCCCGGCAAGCTGAGCATCGCCACCAATGGCGTGGGCACCACGCCGCATGTGGTGCTGGAAGAGCTGTTCACGGCACGGGGCCTGAGCTACATCCATGTGCCCTACAAAGGCACGGCCGAACAGTTGCAGGCCATCGCCGCCGGGCAGGTGATGGCGGGTGTCAACTCGTCGGGTTTTGCGCCGGCGGTGGACAGCGGCCGTCTGCGGCTGCTGGTCGGTTTTGCCGCGCAGCGTTCACGCCGCTGGCCGCAGGTGCCGGTGCTGCGCGAGCTGGGTTTTGACGTCGTCGCGCAGTCGCCGTTTGGCCTGGGCGGGCCCCGCGGCCTGCCTCCCGCCGTGGTGACCACGCTGCACGACGCGTTCAAGAAAGCGCTGTTTGAGCCGCAGTTTGTGCAGGAGCTGGCCAAATACGACCAGGAGCCCGACTACCTGGGCCCGCTTGAATACGGGCAGGCGAACCGCGCCATCTTTGCCAAAGAGCGCGCGGTGGTCGAAAAGATGGGGTTGGCGCGTGGCGGCTGAGCAGACCCCTTGCCGCCGCTGGATGGCCGCAGCGGCGCTGGCCTTGGCAGCCATGGCAGCACTGGCAGCAGTGACACAGACGCTGGCACAGACACAGACGCCGACACAGACAGCAGCCCCCGCAGCCGAACCCACCTGGACCGAAATGGGCCGCCAAGGCGTGGTGCGCATGGTGCTGGTGCCGCTGGTACAGGCGCGCGCCCGCGCCGCTTATGACCGCCAGATCGCGCTGCTCTGCGCCGCTGAGGGCCGCTGCTTCATCAATTTCTACACCAATTCCACCGGCGCCGCGCTGGCCACACCGCTGCCCGACGCGGTGTTTCAAGAAGCCACTGCCGTGTTCAGGCGCAGCGAAAAACACGGCGCTGAACAGTTTCGCTGGGCCTGCCGCTTGGGCCTGGACCCGGGTAACTGTTTTTAGGGTTCAGCCTGTCGTCAGCGCTGTTTTTCAAGCGCGGCCGGCGTTTCAAAGCGCGTGCCGCGCAGCACACCCCGGCCGTCGGCTTCACGCAGTTCGAGCAAGCCATCGGGCCGCACACGCGCCGTGGCTGCCAGTTCCAGCGCCGACAGGATGCGGTCTTCCTGTTCCATCTGCAGCGGGCCACAGCGCTTGCGCGTGGTGGCCAGCGCACCGATGCGCAACTGCATGCCGTCCAGCGTGTAGGACCCGCTGAAGGTGTTGCAGGTGGTGTGGCCGCTGACATGGCCATCGGCCCCCAATTCCAGCCGCGCCAACTGGCGGTCGTAGATGGGCTCGATGCGCGCTTGTTCGATGCGCCACAGGCCGCGCACGTCAAGCAAAGGTGGCGCGGTGGGTGCCGTGGGCTGGGCACTGGCGGCACCTGCGGCGGTGCCCAGGGCCACCAGCCAGCCCGTGGAGGCCTTCAGCAGCGCGCGCATCAGCCGTACTTGATGTAGGTGAAGCGCGGGTCGTCGGGGGTGCCTTCCAGCGCTGAATCGGCATCGGCGCCGGGCTGCCACATCACCACCTCTTCAATCTTGATGGCCAGCGCAAAGTCTTTTTCCGTCACGCCCTTGGCCGCGTGGTTGATGAGCTTCACATTCACGAAGGCATAAGACACCGTCATGTCCGGGTGGTGCCAGGCCGCTTCAGCCAGGTGGCCCACGGTGTTCACCACCATCAGCGTGCTTTTCCAGCCGCTGGTTTTGTACTTGCGGCGAATGTGGCCTTCTTCAAAGGTCCACTTCGGCAACTGCGCCTTCAAGCGCGCTTCAATTTCATCCGCGCTGTAAACCTCGTCGGGTGTTTTGTTTCGCCATTGGCTCATGACAGGGGCTTCCGAAAATGGGGGTGGCTCCATTCTCACGGCAGCCGCCCGGTTTGGCGCAGCCCCCTGGCACAAACGCGTGCCCCACAGGGGTTTGCCCGCAGCGGCCGTGGCATGCCGATTGCTGCCCGCAGCGCAGCGGCAAACTGGGCCGCTGGCTTTCACATTCACCGCAAGGGAAAAGCGCATGCACGATGAGGACAGCCTGCTCAGCGACTGGCGCCAGCGCGCGCTGGCACTGGAAAAGGCGGTGG